>CALJZV010000247.1 GCA_937983475.1 uncultured Verrucomicrobiales bacterium | reverse complement strand
ATAAACTCACTTTTAACCAAATTCATATATGGGCAAAATCTACAATAACATTGTCGAAACCGTCAGACGCACGCCGCTGGTAAAGCTTAACAAAGTGACCGCTGGGCTCGATGCCATCATTCTTTTAAAATGTGAGTTCTTCAATCCGCTTGGCAGCGTCAAGGATCGCATTGGGATGGCGATGATTGAGGAGGCGGAAAAAAAAGGCGTTCTCAAAAAAGACACGGTAATTGTGGAACCCACCAGCGGAAACACGGGAATCGCCTTGGCGTTCGTCGCCGCAGCCAAAGGGTAGAAGCTGATACTCACCATGCCGGAAACCATGTCATTGGAGCGGCGAACGCTGTTGGCGATGTTGGGTGCCAAACTGGTGCTTACTCCCGGAACCGAGGGAATGAAGGGAGCCATCGCCAAGGCTGAGCAGATTGCGCGGGAAACTCCCAACGCGTGGATTCCTCAACAGTTTGAAAACCCCGCCAATCCTGAGATTCACCGTAAAACCACCGCAGAGGAAATTTGGGAGGACACCGAAGGCAAGGTGGATTTGCTCGTGGCGGCGGTTGGTACTGGCGGGACCATCACGGGGTGCGTTGAAGTGATCAAGCCGCGTAAGTCGTCATTCCAAGCGGTGGCGGTCGAGCCCAAAGATTCTCCTGTGATTTCCCAGACATTGGCTGGCGAGCCGGTGAAACCGGGGCCTCACAAGATTCAGGGAACTGGCGCGGGATTTGTTCCTCAAAATTTGCATTTGAAGGATAGCAACGGCAATCCGCAGATTGTGGAGTGCGTCCAGGTCACCAATGACGACGCCTTTGCCATGGCGCGACGGTTGGCGAAGGAAGAGGGAATATTAGTCGGTATTTCCACTGGGGCCAATGTTTGGGCGGCGATTGAGCTTGCCAAGAAGCCGGAGAACAAAGGGAAGATGATTGTTACGGTTGCGTGCTCAACAGGAGAGCGTTACTTAAGCACACCGTTGGCTGCTGAGGCGCGGGCAGAAGTTGGCGGATGATATCGAACATTTTTGAAGCTGGCGGGTGTGATTATTTCCGGGTAATCCGACGCGTCGCGGTGAAAAAATCACCCGCTTCCAATCACACCCGAGGCTGGCCAGTGTGTAAAATATTAGTTGCACGCAGGCCTATTAGCTTTTAGCTTTCGACTGTCGAAGGTCAAACCGGCTGGGCGTCGGACATTTCACAGTTCACCGGTTCTCCAATTATTCACAATTCAGCGTGGCTTTTTTTAGGATGTTTCCTGAAAGCGACTATTCGACAAAGCACGGTATTATTTATGAACAACGAGGCTAGCGGTAACGGCTCGTCAGATTACGGGGCCGGCTTTCTTGAAATCTCTGAAAAGGGGTTTGGTTTTCTGCGGACACGCGAAAACCATTACCAACCCAAACCGGCGGACATTTTTGTCACGCCTGACACTATCAAGAGAAATTACCTGCGGGAGGGTTGCTTCATTGAAGGGCCGACTCAGCCTCCGCATCGCGGCAACAGTCCTCAACTTCGTTCCGTGGACCGAATTAATGAACGGCCTTTTGAAGATTATATTCGTTCGGTTCGCTTTGAAAATTTGACAACGATTGACCCTATCGAGAAGATCAACCTTGAGACCACGCCGGATCTTATAGAAACGCGCATCATCGACTTGGTTACCCCCATTGGCAAAGGGACGCGCGGGCTCATCGTTGCGCCTCCGCGCACTGGAAAGACCACAATTCTCAAACAAATAGCCAATGCGGTGACCACCAATCATCCTGAGGTTTACGTGCTTGTTTTGCTGATTGATGAGCGGCCTGAGGAGGTCACCGACTTTCAAAGATCTGTTAAAGCGGAGGTGGTTGCCTCCTCCAACGATCAGGATTTGGAAACCCACGTGCGACTCTCGCGTTTCATGATCGAGCGCTGTCGGCGAATGGTCGAGAGTGGCCGTGATGTTTTCGTTCTGCTGGACTCCATTACGCGAGTGGCTCGCGCCTATAACAGTGTCCATGGCGGCAGCGGTCGCACGATGACTGGCGGCGTGGATGCCCGCGCCCTGGAGATTCCGCGCAAGATGTTTGCCTCGGCACGAAAGATCGAGGAGGGTGGCTCCCTGACTATCATCGCCACCGCGTTGGTGGACACCGGTTCGCGCATGGATGAATTGATTTTTCAGGAGTTCAAGGGCACCGGCAACATGGAGTTGATTCTGGACAGGAAACTCGCCGATCGGCGTCTTTATCCGGCGCTGGACATTCCCAAGAGTGGCACCCGCAAAGAAGAAAAATTATTCCCCGCCAAACATATTGAATCCATCCGTAAATTGCGCCGAATGATGGTCGATTTAAATCCCATTGATGCCATGGAAACCTTGGTTGGCGCTTGTAAAAAGCATAAGACCAACGACGAGCTTCTCTCAAAGCTGGTTTAAAGGAGCTAAGTTGTAGTTTCCACAACAGCAGGCGGAATTTCTATTCGAGCGATGAAGATCCGGAAGCCGCATCGCTCGCTAAGCTCTAGGCCGCCTTTGGAGCGGATGCTGCGCATCCACCAGGAAATTCAATCCGGCAAATACCCAAACGCGTCATCGCTTGCCAGGGAGTTGGAGGTCAGCACCAAATCCATACACCGGGATTTGGAGTTCATGCGCGACCGCTTTGAATTCCCTTTGCAATACGACAAGGCGCAGAATGGCTATTATTACACTGCCGAAGTCAGTTCCTTTCCAACCTTGCAAATCACCGAGGGTGAATTGTTTGCGCTTCTGGTCGCCGAAAAGGCGCTGCATCAATATCGAGGGACCACCTTTGAGAAGCCCCTCTTAAGCGCCATTCGTAAAATGGCTGCGGCATTGCCGGATACCATCTCGCTGCACCTGGCTGAATGGGACCAGGCGATTTCCTTCCGAACCAGCGCCGAGCCCATTTTGAACCTCGAAATATTCGACACGCTTTCCAAGGCCGTAGCACAACGTCAACAATTGAAACTCGTCTATCGCAAGCCCGGGCGGCCGCAACCTGAAGAGCGCCTGGTGAATCCGTATCATTTGGCGAATATTAACAGCGAATGGTTTTTGTTTGCGTGGGACCACGCTCGGCGCGATATCCGCACCTTCGTTCCTGCGCGCATTCAGTCGGTGTTCCTCACGGGGGGAGCTTTCGAGCGCCCCAAGAATTTTTCCTTGGAAAAAAGGCTGCGGGATAGTTTTGGAGTGCATTCTGCCGAGGGGCAGTTCGATGTCGTAATTCGCTTCAACTTAACCGTTGCCGATTACGTTCGGGAAAAGAAGTGGCATGCGTCGCAGAAATTAAAGGAACTCAAAGACGGAGGTGTGGAACTTCAAATGCAACTTTCCAGCCTTGTAGAAGTGCAGCGGTGGATTTTGGGTTGGGGCGGCAATGCTGTGGCAGTGAAACCGGCTGAACTGGCCAAGTCCGTCAGAGAGGCCGCCACAAAAATACTTCAACAACAAAAACCGTATTGAAGGGTGTTTTATTGCTTCAACGAGAATATCCATTGACTATCGGCTTGGGAGAATCAATATCCCGGCCCTGTGCGCTGGCGCTTGCCTGAACAAATTTAAATGACCTAATCACCGATGAATCTCGACTCACTTTACTCAGAATTAACCCTCGAAACCAAAGCCAAGCTTGTCATGGTGGTAATGGATGGCTTGGGAGACCTGGCGACCCGGGACCAAAAATACCTCACTCCGCTGGAAGCCGCCACAACGCCCAACCTTGATTTGTTGTCCAAGCAAAGCGCGCAGGGACGAATGATTCCCGTGGCCCCCGGCATCACGCCGGGCAGCGGCCCCGGGCATTTGGCGCTGTTTGGCTATGATCCATTGGAGTTTCAGGTTGGCCGCGGTGTCATTGAAGCCTTGGGGCTGGGAGTGGATCTTCGCGCTGGAGACGTGGCGGCCCGCGCCAACTTTTGCACACTCGACTCCAAGGGCATTGTAACAGACCGGCGCGCTGGCCGTATTGACACGCCGGTGTGCGAGGAGTTGTGTGAATTGCTTTCCAAAAAAATTAAAAAGGTGGGTGACGCGGAAGTCCTTATCAAACCAGGCAAAGGACATCGGTTCGTGGTTATTTTTCGCGGCAAAGGTCTGGAGGGTCCCTTGACCGATGCCGACCCGCACCGGGAGGGATTGGCCATTCCCTCGGCAAAACCCGTTTTGGCCAATTCCATCAAGGCCAGAAAAACCGCGAAGCTGGTGGCTGAATTT
This sequence comes from uncultured Verrucomicrobiales bacterium, assembly GCA_937983475.1. GTDB lineage: Bacteria > Verrucomicrobiota > Verrucomicrobiia > Limisphaerales > JACDHS01 > CALJZV01. The sequence goes on along the minus strand of CALJZV010000247.1, from coordinate 3,998 downwards.
TATCGCACCGCACTGCCAATGATCGCCAAACGAAAACCCGCCAACGGCTTTCTGATGCGCGGCATAGCTCACCAGCCAGCGATTCCGACGTTTCAGCAGCGCTACAAACTGCGCGCTGCTTGCCTTGCCGTTTACCCCATGTACAAGGGATTGGCACAGCTGGTGGGCATGGACAAGATTGAAGGGCCCCAGACCATTGCCGAGCAGTTCGATCGCTACGTCGCCGAGTATGACAACTACGATTTCTTTTTCATTCATTATAAATACACCGACATGCATGGCGAGGACGGCAACTTTGAGGCGAAGAAAAAGGCCATCGAGGAGTTTGACGCGGCAGTGCATATCCTGATGAAGAAAAAACCGGATGTGCTCGCCATTACCGGAGACCATTCCACCCCGTGCGCTCTGCGAGGCCATTCCTGGCATCCGCAGCCCGTGCTTTTAACCTCTTCTTTCGCCGGTTGGGATAAACTCGACCGGTTTACGGAGACGGGGGCGAATCTCGGATCGCTTGGGATTTTTGAGGCCAAGTATTTGATCCGCCTGATGCAAGCCAACGCCCGGATGTTTGACAAGTTCGGTGCGTAGATCGAATTCATCGAGCGAAACGATTGCGAGAAAACAGAATTTTTTTTACGAATAATCTAGTCATAAAAAAAAATTCTCGTTACAAAAAGCAGGCGTGAACCAATTTAACCCATCAAGTCTGATTGGAGGTGAATTGCATGGCTGCCAAGAAAAAAGCTGCTGCTAAGAAGCCCGCTGCCAAGAAGCCCGCTTCCAAGAAGAAGAAATAAATTAGCTAAAAACAAATTGTTCAGGATGGCGAATCTGCTCTCAGGTTTTCCATCCTGTTTCATTATTAACCTGGTTGTGTAATTCGCATGGCTACATTGGTTTTTGATATCGAAACATCCGCCCTTCCGAATGAAATGTTTGATGAGGCGCAGTTGGAATACCTCTTTCGCGATGCTGAAAAAATGCCTGACGACGGCATGAAAGAGGCTCGACGCGCTGAAATCCGGCATCAGTTTAACCTTTGGCCCTTCACCGCGCAGGTGGTTTGTATCGCCATGCTGAATGCCGAAAGCTGCCGGGGGCAGGTGTTGTTCGTCGCGGATGATTTTGAGGAAAATGCCGGGGAAGCCGGACCGGTGGAGTTTGTTCCGTGTGCCGACGAGGTCGAATTGCTGACCGCATTTTGGGATGTCGCAAGGCATTATGAAACCATCGTGACATTTAACGGACGCTCCTTTGATGTCCCTTTTGTTTACCTTCGGTCGGCACTGCTTAACGTGCCCATCAGCCGCAAAAACTGGCTGGGGTACCGTTATCAAACCGACCCGCATTGTGACTTGGCCGAACAGTTAACCTTTTATGGCGTCAGTGGCCGGGACGGCGCGGCCCGACGGTTCAACCTGGATTTTTACTGCAAGGCCTTTGGCATTGATTCGCCCAAAAGCCAGGGTGTGACGGGGATGGATGTGAACGGTCTGATGGCGCAGGGCAGATTTCGCGAGATCGCTGACTACTGCTTGCGCGATGTTCGGGCCACGGTGGAGTTGTATCGCATATGGAAAGATCGCCTGGCCGGCATAAAATAAATTCATGGCCTTTGTTCCTGATAAATCACGAGCCCAAAACCCCCGACATCAAAGCGAGGTGCTGATCTGCTTTGCCGTCAAGGAGGAGGCCAAGTTTATGGCTGCTTCTCCCTACGAAATCCTTATCACGGGCATGGGCCGCCACAATGCTGCCCGAAGCATTAGGCGCGCCTTGGAAGTGGTACAACCGGCCTTGGTGCTGACCTGTGGTTTTGCGGGGGGGCTGAATCCAGAACTGCCCTTGGGTGGGGTTTTGTTTGATGAAGATTATGATGCGGGCTTGGGAAATGCCCTGATGGGATTGGGGTGCTTGCCCGGGCGGTTTTATTGCGCCAAGAGGGTGGCAGTGACCTCCGAGGAAAAAAAACAGCTTTGGGTGACCACGCAGGCAGATGCGGTGGAAATGGAATCTTCAGTCATTCGCACCATTTGCGCGGAGCTAAAAATCTCCAGCGCAACGATTCGGGTTATATCAGACACGGCAAATGAAGATCTGCCGTTGGACTTCAATGCGATAATGACCTCTGACGATCGGATCAATTACTGGAAACTCGCGTGGGCAATCGGGACATCTCCCCGGAAAATTCCGGGTCTGATTGAGTTTCAAAGGCAAACCATCATCGCCGCGCAAAAGCTCGCCCACGTTCTCGACGAGCTAATCAAGACGCGATTGGCCTGAGGCTGGGGGTGTTGGTTCCGGTTGCGCAACAGCCGGCTTGGCTCGATCGCTCAATGTGATCAACGCCGCGCCCAGCACGATCAGCGAGACGCCTGCCCATCGAAGGCTGGAAACGTGTTCGTGCAGGAATAATTTCGCGGCAATCGTTGTGACCACGAAGCCCAACGCCGTCAGCGGCCAAACCACGCTCACATCGCGCTTGGAGAGCAGGTAAAGCAGTCCCGCAAAGAAAATGGCTTCGAACATCACTCCCAGCAAAATGTTTGGATTGGTCAATCCACGGGAAATCAGACGGGCGATTTCGGGAACCGACACTTGTCGCAGTTCGCCAATTTGCTTGAGACCCTTGCTCAAGAAGACGACCCCAACGGCCTCAAACATCAGCGCTGTCAGTAAAATAAAAATCAATTTGGACATGTCATAAATCCTGGTAACGAATCAGTTGGATGCCCAGTTTTTCAACGGTTTGCCGCACCGCCGGGCTGGTGAGCGCATCCAACTCGTGCCTAAATTCATCGAGTGACGGATGCGAGTAAAGCTCCGAATCGCCTTCCGGAAGTTTGTCCAGAAGTCTGCGGATATAAGCCTCATTCACCCGGGCATTTTGCAGCAGGCCAAACACCCGGCATGTATGCCGAATGCCTTGACGCCGCAGCGCGGGACGAACGCGCGCCGAAAGCAGCAAGTAAATGAAGGAATGGCTTGTCTTGTAGAGCCAATGCCCCGAATCCAGTGCTGTGTTGAACCAGAACGGATCCCGAGTCAGGCGCAAATGCCCAATCCCCCAATCCCCCGCGTTTGCCATCAATAGGTCCGCAATGACGGGATGCAGATGGATGTTGAGGTGGCCGTTGACGTGGTCCAGCCGCAGGCCGGTTTTATGAAAGCGCTCAAACTGCGCGGCCATTTCCGAGCGCAACTGGCTTTTTAATTTGCCATTGAAGAAATATCGCATGCCGGCCTGCACCGGGTTGTTGGAAAAGCTTCCCTGAAGATTCACCAGTCCGGGGATTTGGCCCGGGGCCAGCGCCGAGCGCCCGCAAGCCAGCGTCAGGTGGAGGCCCACGCCAAGGCGGGGGTTGTCCTGGGCGATGGCAACCGCTTCCTCAAGGGCCGTTTCATTTACCATGAGGCTGGCCGTGGTCAGGATGCCATTCTGATGAGCGCGCAAGACTGCCTGGTTAATGGAATGGCTCCGCCCGAAATCGTCCGCGTTGACTATGAGGCGTCTGGGATGCTGGCTCACGCTGTTAATTTGCGGAAAAGATGCCGGCACCGAAGGATCATGAACCGCCATAATTTGGTGTCATGACGCCTGTGATAAGTTTGCACCAAGTTCGAAGAATGAGCATGGTTTTTTGCGCTTTATTAAGCCGAGTCATTGGTGTGGCGAACACATTGAACTGTTGCCGCTCCAGTTTCTCCAGCAATCGCCAGTAAACCGAGCCCATTAATTCCGCGGCAATCATGGATTTGCGGTCCTCGGGCGGCAAAGTTTTCAGGGCCATTCGGTAAAAATGCCGTGCGCGATCCGCCACGCTGGATGCCAGGGCGTGATAGTTCTGGGAATATTCGAACCGCAGGATTTCCTCGGGCGCGACGCCGTGTTTTTCCAGTTCGCACAGGGGCAGATAAATTCGGCCGCGCTCCGCGTCATTTTTAACATCCCGGAGAATGTTCGTAAACTGAAGGGCCTTGCCCAAATAAATGGCATA
>CALJZV010000246.1 GCA_937983475.1 uncultured Verrucomicrobiales bacterium | reverse complement strand
AAATTGAAATTACATCAGTGTTTGATAAAATCATCATCTAAATGTCTAACAAATTATGAACACAATCAATTATTAAAAATGACAAAAAATATTAAATAACAAAAGAAATTACTCATCTTCAAATCTTTGCTTTCATCTGCATTGGCAGCGAAATGGCGGTCTGAACGGTAGATGCTTGTTTTTGTTCCGGGCGGCCTCAAATCAATGTTTTCGGCATGGGCTCGTTCATACATATCCTTGATGTCGAGCAGCTCCATCCAGACCGAAGTTTCAGCAATTGCTTGTCCATTCTTTTGTACGGTCAGAACCAGTTCGCCTTTGCCCGCAGTGGCTCCCTCGAAAATAAAATGTTTGCGCACACCATTCTGGAAGTAGCCCGCCGGAAATTCATAAGGGCCGTTGACATTGGCAAGGCTGAAACGGCGAAAATCGTTTAATATGCCTTGCGCCACATTCGTGTCAGTTAGATAGCCTGTTCCGCCATCGGCTTCGATGGATGCATAAAGGTTGATGCCCGGATTGCCGGATACATTCCGCCAACTCAACAGAACCGTATAACCTTGGGAAAATGGCAGGGTCGGCATGCCCGAAATCCACAATCGCGCGAAATCCTCAAGGTCGCGTTGCGACGTGATCGCCAAGTCTTTGTAGTCCGGGAAGCGCGAAAGGTCCCTATCACTGCCAGTCACCTGTCCATCATGGTCGTTGTTAATCCAAAACCGGAATGGCTTCTCGAATGAAGTGTTATCTGGGCCGGTGAAGGTGCGGTAGATGGTTCCGTAGTGGTTAACGTCGAGCTCCAGCTTTATCACATACACGAGGCATTCGCCCTGTAAGTTGCTCTGGTTAGGGTCGGGCTTGGTGGTGAGAATCACCCGTCCGGGTTCCGTTGGAAAAAACTCGCCGTATTCGGATAGAATACCGGTTTCATTGGTGCTGCGGGTTCCGTCCGGGTTTACCTTGAAAGCCTTGTCAAAATACTGACCCAGATACGCAGGCTTGTTCGTGTCGCCATTGAGGATTGTCTGCTTGGCGTAGGCAGCAAGACGGAAAGGCCCGTACCACCATCCAAATTGGTCCACGTTCCAGTAAGAGTTTCCGGAAATAATCAGCAGTGGCGTCGAATTTGTCACCGAGAAGCCGGTGTTGCCAGGCAAATGATCAATGTTGGGGCGTCCGAAAAAGAAATCGATGGTGCTCAAAATCGGCTGCTCTGCGTGCGGGTAAAAAGTGCCTCCCAGTGTGGCGTTGTTGAGATGCCCTCCTGCATTCAGCGTGACGAGCTGATTTGTCGGATAAGCGTATCTGGCGGCAGTGTAAGACAGTCCGAATATGTTTCTTGCCGACGAGCTCATGGAAAAAATGTCGTTTCCATCGAAATAAATACCAATCGGGTCCCAATCAAAAAAATAGTTCCCGAAATGGATCCATTGCGAGACTCCGGCAGACAACACACTTTCAAAGGCAGCCGGGTTGCTTGGAGGAGAAAATTCAAAGGTAGGCGAAACAAGCGTCGTGTAAGCCTGTCCGCCAACGCCTGTCGTAAGCTTGCCGCTGCTGTTGACGTGGGCAGGATCGTAAACAAAATTCCGGAACAGGTGATTTTCTTCGAAAGGGAGAAATTCATTCAAGCTGGCATAGAAAAATACCCCTACCTCAAGCGGTTTGTAAAATCCCGCGTAAGCGTATTCATAAGGTGTTCCGAATGTTTCACCAGAAGGCGGATTAAGCTGGAAGCGAAAGGGTTCAAAGCCATCGGCCGCACGCAGCAGAAATGAAAGGTTTTCATTCAATTGTTTACTGCAGTCAATGAATGGAATTCCAGCATCCCAACCCGCGTGTTTGAACTGATCTGCCCTACCGTTGTTGTCAATCGTTTGAATCCAATATTCCGCCAGGGGCGTTGGTTCTATTTCGGCTATCCCATTCGTAAAATTGCTGATTAGAATGGTGAATTGGTTGGTTTGAGTCGGGAAAGTTGAATAATTGATTTGGGTCACCCGAATAGAGTCAATATTGGGAGTTAGGGCACTGATCACCAAATAAAGCCGTCCTTCTGGTCCTCGAATCAAATGGGCCGCACTTACCCCTGCTGGTCTTAAAACAGGAACGCTTTCACTCCAAGGAGATTCGGATGAGACATAGCGGGCCTTGATCCGATAACTGGGCGCTGGATAGTTTGGATTTGTGTGAGCCGGTGGCGACATGTCCACAAACTCGGAGGCTGTGGCTGAAATCACGAACTCATCAATAACATAGGAATCCCCTGGAATAGTTCTTTCCAGGGTATAGCCGACGATGGTTCCGCCTGAAGGCTCCCAAATTATAGTCGCCTCTGTCGCGGATGTATTTAGAATGACGCTCAGTCCCTGTGGCGCCGGAGGCGTATCAAATGAGGTCGGGCTGGTTCCGTTTCTCCATTCTTGCAAGTTGGTCCACCCGTCGCCATCGGTGTCCTTGTAGCCGTCCGGTGTGCCGGTGTTTCCCGAATCGGCCGAGTTTGGGTCGAGGCCGTGCCTAAGTTCCCACCAATCCGGTAATCCATCGCCATCGGAATCCAGGCTCGCGTGACGTGCCTGCCAGAAAACATTAGTGCGGCCAGCAATGGCGATGGATGGAGCCAAAGTAATGCTTGGCGCACCGATGACACCCACCTCGAATTCCCAGCCCACGTCATTCAAGTTAGTTTTGGACAGAATTTCATAATACTCATTTTCCAAAGTGCCATTGACCGTGAGTGTCATCCAGTTCGAGTCCGAATAGTAAATGCCCAACCACAAACCATGTGTGTAGCTAAAGGGTGGCGGTAATTGCGGTGATTCGCCAGCACCCCACTCACCCTCTCCCGGAACACCAGGTTCCTGGCTGTTCATTTGCTCTCCGCCGGAGTAGGTGAATCCATTCGATCCATAAGTCATTCCATTGGTTACACCCGGCGGCAGGGGAGGCATTGGTCTTGTGTGTTGGGCTAGTGCGACCAGAAAACAGCAAAATTGTAAAATAAGTGCCGGTAATATTTTGTAACCGATGGATGGGATTTTCATGCGTTGTCTTGACGTTGCCTAGTCACCCTGAGCAACCCGCGCGTGTATCTATTCGCGCATTGGCCAAAAGGCAAACACAAAGCAAAATTTTATACGATCCATTGTGACGTTCAAATTTGGGTGTGCGGCGCGAGTTAATAGTGCGTGCCGTTGAGCCGCAAGGAAGAAGCGAGACTAAAAGTGTTTGGCGCAAATGTGCGGCGCGAACGCCTTCAACGGGGTTTTACTCAAGAGCGGCTTGCAGAGATGGCGGA
>CALJZV010000245.1 GCA_937983475.1 uncultured Verrucomicrobiales bacterium | reverse complement strand
GGCGCCGCCGCTCATGGTCGTCAATGCCTGGCGCAGCGCGCTGGCCTCCTCGTTGAGGCGCTTGTGCTCCAAGGCCCGTTCGATGGAAACCAGCAGCGTCTTATGGTCGAACGGCTTGTTCTGGAAATGGTATGCGCCGCGCTTGGTGGCCTCCACGGCGGCATCGAAGGTGGCGTTGCCCGTCAGCACAATGACTTCGGTGTCGGGCCATTGCTTTTTAATCAGCGGCAACAATTGCAGTCCGTCGCCATCCGGCAACGAAATGTCCAGCAGCATCACATCAGGCTGGGCGCCCGAAAACGACTCCTTTAACTCTGTAGCGTTGGCTTTGAGCATCGGCTCGTAGCCGCCGGATTTGAGAATACGACTCACCAGATCACGGACTTCCTCCGTGTCCTCGACGACCATGACTTTGGCTTTCATATTTTACTGATGGCGTGAATGGGCGCAGGCGTTGGCAAACTCTTTGAACAGGGCAATAAATTCCGGATGCCGGTCCACGAGCCGTTCAGGGTGAAACTGCACCGAAACCAGAAACGGCAGCATTTGTTTGTCCTTCAATTCCATGGCTTCAACGATTCCGTCTTTGCTTGTTGCCACGACCTTCAGCGGCTGCGCAACGCGATCCACCGCCTGATGATGCGTGCTGTTGACGTTAATTTCCTGACGCTCAAACACCTTCGCCAAAGCTGAATCCGCCGTCAACTCCACAGTGTGCACCGGGTCGTTCTTAAGATCCATCTGGCGGTGATTGAGCGCGCCGGGCTTCTGCGTTGGAATGTCCACGATCAACGTGCCGCCCAGCGCCACGTTGAGAATCTGGTGCCCGCGGCAAATGGCCATCAACGCGCGGCGCTGGCGAAACACCTCATCAATCAGCCGCAACTCCAGTTCGTCGCGCTCCGGCTCGCGCGGGCCAACCTTGGCCAGCAGGTCCTCACCCAGGTCCGGGGCGTAGAGGTGCGGCTGCACATCCTCGCCGCCGGTCAGCAACACGCCGTCGGCGCGGCACACGCACTCGGCAACCAAGTCGGGCGTCCCCAGGCAAGGCACAATCATCGGGATGCCGCCCGCCATCGCGATAGCGTCGGCGTAGCGGTTGGACAGGCTGATCGAGGCGTCGGCGAACTCAGAGCCTTTGCGCTCGGTGCTGGGGGAAACCAGGATCAGGGGCCGCTTGCTCATGAGAAAATAAAAAACAGGTCAGTCAAAGCGTGTTCCGGGAAACCGCTCGAGAATCCTCTTTTTAACGTGCGCCTCCTCCTCGGGCCGGAGCAGCATGCGGGCAATGCGCCGCTGCACTGAGTCGAGCAGTTCCAGCCAGTCCTCCAGGGGCGGATCCTCCACTCGCTCCCACTGGTCGTAACGGCGGTAACGCTTGTAAAAAATCCACCGGTCGCCCACGTGCTGCGCGTAGCACTGGAGCGTCTGGCCTTCCTCGTCAGGACGCCGCCAACTGATTTCAGCCTTGGCCATAATTATCCGGCAGTTCCACGCTGGCGACGGCCATCGCGGCGATGCCCTCCTGCCGCCCGATGAAGCCCAGATGCTCGTTGGTGGTGGCCTTCACGCCAACACGGTGGGGATTGATCCCCAGTGCCTCGGCGATATGAATTTTCATGTTATGCACATGCGGCAGCAGCTTGGGGGCCTCGGCGATCACCGTGGCGTCGATGTTTACAATTTTTCCGCCGCGAAATCCCACCTGCCGTCCAGCCTCCTGCAAAAACAATTTGCTCGGGGCGTTTTTCCACCGCGGATCGGTGTTGGGGAAAAAATTGCCGATGTCCCGCTCCCCAAGCGCGCCCAGCACCGCGTCGCAGATGGCATGCATGAGCACATCGGCATCCGAATGGCCCTCCAGTCCCTTTTCATGGGGAATCTCCACGCCGCCCAGCACCAGCCTGCGGCCTTCAATCATTCGATGCACATCATAACCGATACCAACGTGGTTCATGCACCGCAACATATCCGGTGGGGCCAAACTGCCAAGCAATTTAAACCGCCCACGCTTTCAGCGGCACCCATGCCGGTTTCCCCGATTTCCTGCGACACATTCCCCCGAGTGTCAGACAGGGCAGTCAACGGATTGAGCATTTCCACCCCGGCGGGAATATTGCGCGAGTCGTTGAACTGCTAACTGCCAACTTAACAAGGACAAACCGCTATGAAATTGAACACACTCAAAGACCTGTACATCGAGGAACTGCGCGACATCTACAGCGCTGAAACCCAGATTGTCAAAGCCCTGCCCAAAGTCGCTGAAGCCTGCACTTCCGACGAACTCAAGTCCGCAATCGAAGATCACCTGGATCAAACCAAAGAACAGGTCGAGCGGCTGGATGAAATTTTTGAAAGCATCGGCACCCCGTCCAAGGGACGCCGTTGTGTCGCCATGGAAGGCCTGATCAAGGAAGCCCAGGAACAACTGGCCGAGGAGATGGCCGACGACATCAAGGATGCGGCCATCATCGGCGCCTGCCAGAAGATCGAACACTACGAGATTGCCGTGTACGGCACCGTCTGCACCTACGCCAAGCTGCTGGGGCGCGATGACGATCTGGACCTGCTGGGCCAATCACTCGACGAGGAGAAGGAAGCCGACGAGACACTGACCGACATTGCCGAGAATACCATCAATCCCGAGGCCGCCGGCGCCGGGCAAATGGAGGGCGAAGAGCAGGAGGAAGAGGCGCCAATCGGCCGCAAGAAGACCAAATAACCTTCACGCACCATCCCGGATGAAACCAGCCCGGGCGAGCCGCTTTTCCAAGGGGTTGAAATCCTACGAAAAACAGGCGAGCCCGGGTTGTCGTCTTATGGCTTCAAGTCAGGGCGCTGGTCAATCTGGCAATCAGGGTCGGCCGGAACGGGTTCGCCAACCTGGTCCACTGGATGGGTATAGAGGTAGCGCCAGACGGCTTCGAGAATGTATTTGCCGGAGGCGTCCTTCACGGCGGAAGCGCCAGGCGTCACAGCCCCGTGGGCGCGCTTGACGTCGCCTTTCACGTCGGCGTCGGTGATGAGGCGGCGAGAGTTGCCGTAGGGTGGCGCGGTGCGGTCCACGTTTAACACGGGGCCGAACTGGTTCAAGCCCAGCAATTCCCAGGAGCGACAGTAGTGGTCGGCCGTCCAGCCGCCGTCGAGCACGTGGCTGAAGCCAAAGTAGCGGTTGGCCGGCGTGGCTGAGGGGAGCTTCTGCCAATGATCATACTGGTCGCGCGGGCCGCAGAGCATCACCACGCGGTCCACACGTTGATATTTGGCGAACCTGGCGGAGGTAGTGGCTCCGTGGGAACTACCCGAGATAATAACCTTGTCCCAGTCCAGCCCTGCGCCGTCTTTGGCGAGAAATTGTTCCCAACGCCCTTGCGGATGATTTTTCACCAGCCACTTCACGAACTGGAACGCGCGTTCCATCATGCCGTCGGGCTTGGGGATGTTGACAGCCATGCTGAAGTCCTGCCCGGTGGCGGCCTCAAGGCGGATGTCGCCGAGATACTGGTCGTAGGGCGCGGGTTCCTTGTTGAGCCTGGAAAACCAGCCATTGGCGTAATGAACCTGGATGGCGTGCAGTCCGTAGCTGGAGAACCGGTCGAAGATCTGGCCGTTGTAGCCCATCAACCAGATGACGAGCTTGCCCTGCGGTGCGACGCGCGTGTCCACCGCGGCGTGTTGCACATCAGCGGGCTTTCCGTCCTTGTTGAAGACAAAATCAATCTCGGGATGCTCGCGGGCGCGAGGATCAATCTCGCTGGCGCGGGCGGTGACGTCATAGCGTTGAGGTTTGGGATCATTGTAAACCTGGGCGGCGTTTGCGGAAAATGCGGACACGGAATTGAGTAGCAGAGCGAGGAGAAACGAGAATTGTGTTTTCATGCTGAACAAATGCGCCAATCCGGATAAAGCAACTTTTGAATATTGAGTCCGTATCTATCCATTTCGGCAACCCGGAACTTTACCGTGATTGTGTTTCAACAGCGTCTTGCATAGGGTTCGCCCATGAAAGCTTTCCTGGTCATTGGCGCAGTTTGCCTCAACCTGCTTGCTTTCCGCGCAGTTGCGGAGACAGCGGGAAAGCCGCCGCAAGAGGCTTCAAAGCAGGCCGACCTTAAGGAAACCCATCGCTTTGAGAAGTTGCCGTCGTTGTTGGAATTGACTCGGCGCGCC
>CALJZV010000244.1 GCA_937983475.1 uncultured Verrucomicrobiales bacterium | reverse complement strand
GTCTCGGTTTCGGTTTTGACCAACCCGGCGTAGACCGCGCCGCCCTTGACGGTGATCAGCGCGTTTTCAAAGCCAGAAGTGAAAGCGTCGTTGGGAAAGAGAATGGACTCCAACAATTTCTCGCGCGAAAGCCGGGTTGCCACGCCCGCCAGATCCGGGCCGACCACGCCGCCTTTGCCCTTGATGGCGTGGCAGCGCAGGCAGCCAAGATCATCGCGTTCATTGAACAGTTTCTTGCCGTTCTCCTTGTTGCCGCCGAACAGAGCAGGGCGGTGCGCGGCCAGTTTGTCGCTGGCGGAGTGCGCGGTGTCATGCTGCTTTAATTTACTAATGATCGAGGCGGCTGCGCGGCTGCGGGCTGCTTCCAGAAGGTCCAGTTGCAGTTCCGGGCGAATAGTTCCCCGCAGCAATGCCTCCAGTTGGCGCTCCAGAATGGCATCGGCGGCGGGGTCTTTTATTTGGCCCAAAACCGAGTAAACCGCCTGTCCGATGACGACATCCTTTTCGGTGGCGAGCAGCTTTTCCAAAAGCGGCGCGGCGTCGGTCGGGTTGAGTTTGCCGGCCCATCGGATGCCTTCGGCGCGAACCGTTGGCTCGCCATCGTTCAGCGCTTGCTCAACAGCCTTAGAAAGCTGCGGCGTCTGCAACACGCCCAGCGCCTGGAGAATTTGCACGCGCAACGCTGACGAGGAACCGGGTTTTCCAAATTGCTTCAACAGGGCAGGGGAGAGGTCCTTGATTTCCAGCCTCTGAATGCAACGGACGGCCGCGAGTTGAATCGGCTCGGAAGAAACCTCGCGCAGCAGATGCTCCAGAACCGGGGCCAAACCCTCGCGCGAGACGCTGGCCGTGCGGTTGGTGTGCGGACGCCACATGCCGTTGACGCGATCCAGCGGGCTGGGCGTTTCCCACTCGGCGATGGCATTGAGCGCCTCGGCGCGCATCAACTCAGGAGCCTTGTCCATCATGATGAAATTAACCACGCGGCCAAAGTCCCGGGTTGTGCCCTGGCGATAGTTGGCGTTGATGGCGCGGGAGAGGATTTGCGCGCGCAGTTCCTCGGGATAATCGCAGGCGCAGTTGGGGATGTATTCTGCCAGCTTCGGCATCGCGCCGAGGATGGGCACGTCATTGATGGCGCGCGCGGCTTCGGCGACCAGGCGCGGGTCCTTGTCTTCGAGGAATTGCGCGATTTCCGGGCGCTCCATCCGGCGCATGCACAACAGTGCGGCGCGGCGGATGGAAGAGTTTTGATTTTTAGAAGCATTCTGAATGGCCTCGAAATCCCCTATTTTTGCCAATGCCCAAACGCCCGCGTGGACGAGATAAGCATCTTGATCGGCGTTTTGTTCGAGCATGTCAAAAATGGGCATGACCGCCTTTTTAGACTTTATTTTACCGAGGCTCATGGCGGCGTGGAATCGGACTCGGGGGCTGTTGTCTTTCAAGCTTTTCATGAGAGTGTCGAGCGCGGGGGAATAGGTTTGATCGCCGAGAAGCCTTGCTGCTTGAGCCCGGATTTCCACATCCGCGTCGTTCAAGAAATCATGCGCACCTTCACCAGCAATAAAATGTAAAATGGTGTCGGATATCGCCTTCATGCTCACCAGCCCGTCGGGCTTGGTTTGGTTTGAAGCTCCAAAGGCCTCAGAAAAACACCAGGTTATTATTGTGCCGGGTTGCTTGCTAATGGCTTCAAGTCCCCATAATGCGTGGAGCCGCGCGAACTGTCCTTTGGGGGCAAATTGTTTTGGCATGGAAGGATTCGTATTGGTCGAAGTGCCGTCACCGTGAAGGACGCTAAGGATTAATTCACGAAATGCAGTCACGCCCTCGCTGTTTTCAATCAACTTTTGAGAACGCATTTTGGGAATGTCTTTGATAACTCGTGACGTCAGTTCAAATTGTGCCTCCATTCGAATACGCCGGTCAGGATGCCCTAACAGCTTCGACAATTCTTCAACAGGGTGTTTTTCCATTCCTTGGCCCAGCAGAGTTTTGACTTCGGCGGCCACCGGGTTGTTGGTTTGCGAAGCGTCAAACACGCGGTAAATGCGCCCAGCGTTGGGCATGTTATAACTCTTGCCCCAGTCGGAGACATACACATGGCAGTCCGGGCCGAAATCCACGTCCGTTGCGCCGAAGCCCCAAAGAAACTTCTCCCGCGTGGTCGTGTAGGACGCCCCGTTGCTTATGGGAAAATATGCCCAGACGCCCTGCGGAAAATCGCAGCCCAGCAGCGCGCCGTTATATTTTTCCGGAAGGCCCACGCCCGGATAAAACGCCAGCCCGGATGGTCCCTTGGCGCTTTCGCCCGCCGGCGGCAACACGTCGTCAATGTTCCCCTGCCAGACTTTTTCATTCACCCAGGGGCCGAAGCCCGGCATGAACTGATACGCCTGCCGCCAGCCGTAGTCGCCGCCCTCGACGATGTGCAGGACGCGCGATTTGTCCTCTCCGGCCGTGTCGTTGTCGTGCGCCCAGAGGTTGCCGTATTGATCAAAGGCCAGCTCCTGCGGGTTGCGGCAGCCGGTGGCGAAGATTTCCAGGTTCGAGCCATCGGGGTTGCAGCGGAAGATGGCCCCGGTGTCGGGAGAATACAGTCGTTTGCCCTCCTTGTTGACGACATTCGCGCCGCGGTCACCGACGCTGAAATAGAGTTTGCCGTCCGGCCCGAGGATCAGGCCGTGCATGTCGTGGCCGCTGACGCTGATTTTCACCCCGTAACCGGTGTGCAACACCTCGCGCGATTGCGCCTTGCCCTTCTCGTCATAGGTGAATTTCCAGAGGTCGGGAATGCAGGTGAACCAGAGTTCGCCCTTGCGCGCCAGCACGCCCGCGGCCGTGCCGGAGACGGTCTGGTTGAAGCCGTCGGCAAAGATGAACGAAGCGTCGGCGCGTCCATCGCCATCGGTGTCCTCAACCAGCCGGATGAGTTCGGAATCCTGCGTCAGCACGTTCAGGTTGGTGGCAAACTCGCGGGCCAGGAACGCCGCGCGCTCCTCGACGGTGCGGAAGCCGAAGTCGGCCATCTTCCAGCGCTCATCGGCCTTCCAGATGTCGAAGATCGAATCCTTGTAACGGTGGGTTTCGGAAATGAAGAAGCGGCCCTTTTCATCAATGGAAAAGGCCACCGGATTGACAAACAGCGGGTC
>CALJZV010000243.1 GCA_937983475.1 uncultured Verrucomicrobiales bacterium | reverse complement strand
GACCGCGGGAGCTCGTCCGTATTTGATTAGGTCGCACTCAGGTGGTTTTGTCCAAATTCTGATTCGCGCCTTGTCGTTCGCAAAGTCTGGCACGGGCGTTGCAATTGTTTCCGGGCCTTGAAACGGAAACCTGTTTTTGGTTATTTCCCTTTTCCCATGGCCGAATCCTACATTCAAAATCTTTTCGCCGAGCGCATCGGCGGCAACCAGTACGGCAAATCCACAGCCATTTATAAGTTCGAGAAAATCAAGCGGGCCAAGCGCGCCGCGCTGGCAGCCAATCCCGGCGCGGAAATCATTGACATGGGCGTGGGCGAGCCCGACGAAATGGCGTTCCCTGATGTCGTCGAAAAGCTTCATGCCGAGGCGCGCAAGCCTGAGAATCGCGGCTATGCCGACAATGGCGACGCTGTGTTGAAGGAGGCCGCGGCGCGTTACCTGGACAAGGTGTGCGGCGTGCCCGGCATCAAGCCCGAGACCGAAGTGATGCATTCCATCGGCAGCAAGGCCGCACTTTCCATTTTGCCGGCGGCGCTGATCAATCCGGGAGACGTGGTGCTGATGACCACGCCGGGCTACCCGGTGTTCGGCACGCACGCCAAATATTACGGCGGCCAGGTTTATAATTTGCCATTGGTCACGGAGAACCGATTCCTGCCCGACCTCGACTCGGTGCCGCCGGAGGTGCTGTCCAAGGCCAAGGTGCTGGTGATCAATTATCCCAACAACCCGACCGGCGCCAGCGCCACGCCGGAGTTTTTCAAGAAGGTGGTCGCCTTCGCCAGGCAGCATCGCATTGTCGTGATTCACGACGCCGCGTACGCCGCGCTGTTGTTCGAGGGCAGGCCATTGAGTTTCCTGGCGACGCCCGGCGCCATGGACGTCGGCATTGAACTGCATTCCACCAGCAAGACCTTCAACATGACCGGCTGGCGCTGCGGATTTGTCGCGGGCAACGAGCTGCTGGTCAAAGCCTACGGCGATGTGAAGGACAACACCGATTCGGGGCAGTTTCTGGCCATCCAGCACGCGGCGGCCTATTGCTTCGATCATCCCGAAATCACGGAGCGGATTGCGGCAAAATATTCCCGGAGAATGGGCGGCCTGGTGGAGTTGTTGAATCGCGCGGGATTCAACGCGAACAAGCCGCAGGGTTCGTTTTTCCTTTACGTCAAGGCGCCGAAGGCCGCAGTGAAAACCGATGGAAGCCGCGTTGAATTTCAGTCCGCCGAGGCCGCCTCGCAGTGGCTCATCACCGAGAAGCTGATTTCCACCGTGCCGTGGGATGATGCCGGGGCCAACCTGCGCTTCAGCGTCACATTTATCGCGAAGGACGAGGCCGACGAGCGGCGCGTGCTGGAAGAGGTGGCGCGCCGGTTGGGCGATGTGCGGTTTGAGTTTTGATTGGATTGCAAACTGGCAGATCATCCTGGCTCCGGGTTTTTATTTTTCTAAGAGCCTGTCTGAAAATTGCGTGGGGCCCTGCGGCGAGGGATTTTGGCTGTGGCCAAGGCGGCGAGGCCGGAGCATCCCCGCAGCGGGCTGTAATGGCCGAGCCAACGCGGGTCACAGTCAAAAGAACCGCCGCCCGGAGGGTTTTCAAGGAAAAGGCCGTCTGGCGGCGTTGCTCCTCGGTCACAGAGCACTGCTGGCTATGCTCCCTCGTCGCGCCTTGCCATCCAACCTTTTCCTTGAAAACAGGACGCCCGCGGAATTTTCAGACAGGCTCTAAAGACAAAATAAACTTTCCCATCGGCCCCTTGAATTTCCGCCGCTCCGGTGCGACTTAAAGTCATGGTTGCAAGGAGGCGGATTCTTTTTGTTGGCGATGTGATGCTGGGCCGTTTGGTGAACGATTGGCTTCGGGTGCAACCGTCCGAGTATCCCTGGGGAGACACGCTCCCCTATTTTCGCAACGCGGACTGGCGTGTCTGCAACCTTGAGTGCGTGATTTCCAACCGCGGGCATGAACTGCCCCAGAAGATTTTCCATTTCCGCACCGAACCCAAGAACACTTCGGTTTTGATGCGTGCCCGAATCGACGCGGTTTCCCTGGCCAACAACCACATGCTCGACTACGGCAAGGAGGCATTGTCAGATACCCTGCAATTTTTGGAAGGCGCGGGGATTCATTACGCGGGCGCGGGAATGAACCAAATCGAGGCCCGAAAACCAATTGTGACGGCGTTGGGCGAATTGTCTTTGGGGATGATTGCCTTCACGGACAATGAGCCCGGCTGGGAGGCTAGCGGAGATGAGGCGGGAACCTATTATCTTCCAGTCAACCTGCAGGATCCTCGCGCCAAGGAATTGATCGACCTGGTGAAGGAAACCAAAAACCGCGTGGATTTCTTGATCGTCTCCGCGCACTGGGGCGGCAACTGGGGTTACACGCCGCCGCCGGAGCAGGCGCGCCTGGCCAAGGCTCTGATTGACGCGGGCGCGGACGTGATCTTCGGCCATTCACCCCACGTGTTCCGGGGAATCGAGGTGCATCACGGCCGGCCCATTCTTTATTCCGCGGGCGATTTTATTGATGATTACGCCGTGGATGACATTGAGCGAAACGATTATTCGTTTTTGTTCATCCTGGAACTTGAGGGGGCGGTTCCCAGCCGCCTGCAATTGATTCCAACAATCATCTCGAACTTTCAGGCGCGCGTGGCGAATTCCGCCGAGGCCGAGAAAATCGCCGGCAAAATGAAAGCCTTGTGCCTGCAGCGGGGAACGGCGGCAGACTGGAATGATCGGGAACGCGCGTTGAACATCGAGTTGGAGCGTGTCGAAGCAGGAGTGTGAGCGTGAGCGGCGTGTTTGTTCGCGGTGTCCAAGTTTCAAGGCGCGGTCAGCCTGTAGAAAAATGCACCCGGCTCCACCGCGTTTGTGACTGTGATCCAGCGATTGGTTTCGGCCTGGCTTATGGACAGCCAGTTGGTCCACGAGCCGTTCTGCATTGAGCCGGAGCGTTGCAGCGTGTAGCTCCGGCGGGCCGCGCCCTGGAACGCCAGTTGCAAAACGCCGCCGGAAATTTCCGCGGAATGAATCCTCAGCGCGCTTTGCGGATCCCTCGGGTTGGTCCCGGCGAGATATTCCTGCCAGTTGGTAAAACGGTCCCCGTCGGCGTCAGAATCCGCGCCGCCCAAGGCGGGGTTGGCCAGCTCGCTTTGCGTGAAATAAAAACCCATCCATGAGTCGAAGGTCTCGGGCAGCGCGGTGACCGTGATTTCGTCCTGTGTGGAATAAACCCCGTCGTGCGCGGTGAGGCGCAAAATGTATTCGCCCGGGGCTGAGAACGTGGCGGTCGTTGCCAGCGCATTCGGCGCCGAGAATTCGACGCTGCCCGGTCCGCTGACCCGGCTCCAGGCATAGGTCAATTTGCCGGGAACCAGCGGCAACCCGTCGTCCACGGCGTCAGCCGACAACAGCGCAGGGTGGGGAAGTATGACAGACACATTCTCGCCAATGCTGACCGTTGGCGGCTGATTGGTTCCGAAAGTTGTGGCTGCGAGCTCCAGGTCGAAGCTCAAGTCGGTGCTGTCCGCCGTGGCCTGGTGGATTTCCGCAGCAATGATGTTGGTGCCGTTCGTCAGCACAGAAGGGCTGACTGCTTGTTCAAAGAACGTGTTTTCATCCACCGGCCCGACCACCGAGGATGCAACCGTCTGATAAGTGACGGGGCCTTGCGGCATGTTGCTGCGGAACACCTCGGTGCCATTGATGTAAACCACGCCGCCGTCGTCACGAAGCAGTTTAACGATCAGGTTCGTGACGGCAGCCGCTTCGGGAATGACAACCGCCCGCCTGAAATATGTCGTGATGTGCTTGTTGCCGGCATTGGGGCCGAAGCTCACCACCGTGGCCTCGTCGCCGTCGCCATAGCCCAGTTGAGCGGGACCGGCGGCCCACGCGCTGTCGTCGAAGTTCACCTGCCGCCAGGCCGTGCCCAAATCGGAGCCGTTGTCCAGATACTTCCAATTGGAACCCGGGCTGATGAGGGTTTCGTCATGGGTCTGGCGCGTGACGGTGATTTGGACCTGGTTGCTGGATGTGAACGCGCCGTCGCTCGCGGTCAGACGCAGCGCATACACGCCGGTTTGCGGGAATCGCGCCACCGTGCGCGGATCGGCGCCATTGAAAAAATATACCGGTGCGGGACCGCTGATCTGCTCCCAGGAAACCGACAAGGGACCGGGAAAACCGTCGTCCAGCGCGGTGCCCTCGAGCGAAATGGCGAAAGGAAACACGCCTGCGGCAACAGTCCGGTTGGCTCCGGCATCCACAAGGGGAGCCACATTGTGGCTGTTCTCAAAACCCGGGGATGCGCCGTAGTTTCTTGCCCGCCAGTTGGCCGGATCGTTTCCGTAGGCCGCGGCGTTGATGCGTTCCAGCGAGGCGCCGGACAGGGCGGCGCTCGCGGGCCAGGGCGCCTTGTTGTCGTAACGCACCTCATCCACGGTGATGTAGGGCACGATCACGCCGTTGGTTGTCACATCGGGGGAATCCGGGCGCTGCAATTGAATGCGCTCGCCGTTGTCCTGGAGCGTGCCGCTGAACGGGCCGAAAATCTGCACCTGCGCCGGAACATTGTGCCGCGAACGAAACACAGACGGGTCCGATTCCACGACCAGTGCCAACCCGTTGGGCGGAAGTTCCGCGCCTTGCGGAAAGGTGTAGGCCAGGCCGTTTAATTGCCATCGGTTGGTCGGAAAACCGGGGTCGTAAAGTTTCACCGTGGCCGAGGTGATGTTTTTAATTTCCACAAACTCGGCGTCGCCCGCCGGGGGGCGATAACGCAGTTCGTTGATGACAACCGGGCCGATAAGCGGTCCGGAATTGGGCGCGCCCAGCGTGCGGCTGGCTTGCGCCGGATAATGCGCCTCGCCGGTGCTGATGACATGCCGCCCGAAGGAGACGCCGTTGGCTGCCGCGCCGAAGCTGAACCCGTGGCTGTAACCGGTGAGGTTTCCGTCGGCATCTGCCGAGTAAATGTAAACTTCCTCGCCGTGCGAGCTGAACGAGAAGCTGGGGTCCACGACGGGGATGGGGTTGAAGTAGTTTTCCGTCAACACCAGATAGCCGCCTGCGGGGATAATGGTGTTGGCGGGTAGTTGATATTTTTTTGGCGATGTCCGGCTGTCGGTCAGAAACCAATGGCCGATGTTGGCGTTGCTGCCGGTGGGAT
This sequence comes from uncultured Verrucomicrobiales bacterium, assembly GCA_937983475.1. Classification (GTDB taxonomy): domain Bacteria; phylum Verrucomicrobiota; class Verrucomicrobiia; order Limisphaerales; family JACDHS01; genus CALJZV01. The sequence continues at coordinate 3,210 of CALJZV010000243.1, read as the reverse complement.
TGAACAACTCAACCGCGTCCACCAGCGGCAGATCGGTGTGGGTGAGGATTTCGTTGATCAGAATTGGCGCGATTCCGGGCGACGGATCGTCCGCGCCGGGCGAGCCGCCGGCCTGGGCGCTGGCCCGCCAGCTGGCCGGGGCGTCCGGATTGGAATTCAGGTTGGGATTGGCGGGAACCAGCGAGAAGCCTTGGCCATCGGCGGCGCCGGGCCAGGGGGCAGTGTCCGAATAGGTGACAGAAAAGATGGTGGCGCCCGTGGCGTGCGACAGACGGACGCGTTCGCCGCCATTGGAGAGGCGTCCCAGATAGCTGCCGAACACAGGAATGCCCGGATACTTGGCGGCGAACTGCGTGGGATTGCTCGCCAGCAAAATGAACTGGCCCGGGCCGAGCGCGGTGCCAAAGGGAAACGTGTAGGTGATGCCATCGGTAAAATGAACCCCGCCCAAATCCAGGTCCTGCGAGCCGACATTCTTCAGTTCGATGAACTCGAACTCATCGCCGTCGGTTTCCCCCGCCGCGGGCGGATGATACATCAGCTCGGTGATGAACAGCTCGGCAAATGTCTGCCGCACGAGGAAGGCGGCTTCGTTCAGGGCGCTCCACACGCCGTTGTCCAGGGCCCGCGACTTGACGAGGACGCTTTCGTTGAGTGTCACCGGGCCGGAATAAACCAAAGCCGCAGGCGCGACGCCGCCGCCCGGCAGGCGCGGATCGCTGCCGTCGAGTGTGTAGTAAATAAGCCCCGTCGGCGCGGTCATGGCCAGCGCGAACCCGGCGTCAATTTCCCCGCCGTGCTGGTTGAACGAAGGGGCGGTCACGGTTGGATAAAGTCCCTTGCCGCGAAGCTGGTTGAGCACGATGCCGGAACGCTGCGGAAAATAATTGGTGAATGTCAGGTTCACATTGGCAAGCCAGTCCACGTTGCGGTTGTAGGGCACGGTGCGCTGCGCGTCGCCCCAGCGCGCGGATTCGGCGACGAGCGGACTGTAAAGCTGGTTGGTCCGCGCCGCGGCTCGGGCAATGCAGGCCTGGGGCGTTAGCAAGCCGCCATTGAAGAAATGGCGATGGACATGGTCGGCCACGCGCATCCGGAAGTTTTCATTTTGCTGCAACTGCTGCCAGAGGTATTGCGGGTTGCTGCGCATCAAGCCACCGCCGGAGGGGCTGCCCGCGGTGTAAGGGCCGGTGCGGTTTTCGTTGGTGGCCAGCAGCGTGTGCTCGAAGTCATGGACAAAAAACTGGAAGCCCATCGAGTTGTCCCGCTTGCGCAAGGCAAAGAAGTTGTTGGGAATGGTGCCCGCCGCGCCCAGCGGTCCATCGCGGCTGCCGCCATAGAGAACAATCAGCATGTAATCAATCAGGTTTGGGACATCCAGCAGCACTTCGTAGGCGGGATTGCGTGTGCCGTCAGGATTATTGCCCTGAGCCTGCTGGTAGGCGGCATCGGAGGCAAATCCGTTGGTGGCCATTTGCCAAAGGCGCGTCCAGGCCTCCATGTCGCCGTCGGTGGACTCAATCAGATAACTCGGCGGGCCGGTGGCCTTGATGACGTCGTAGTCGCTTTTGGAACCGCCAAAATAGCTCGCGCCGTAAGCCGCCTCGGTGCGCTCCGACGGGCTGAAAATGCCCCAATACTGGCCGTTGATGTAAAGGTGGCAAAAGATGCCGCGCTCGCCCTGGTGGCCCATCGCCAGTTGGGTGTCACGACAGAAATGGTCCCGGAAAAACAGGCCGTTGGTACCCAATGAAAAGCTCCAGGAATGATTCTGCCAGGTCGCGAGGTCAATGTTGTCGAATACGGATGCGCCGCTGTTGCCGAAGAAGGCGTAATTGAGTCTGGAATTGCCGTACTCCTCGCGGAAAAACAACCGGAACGAATGCTTCGGATTGCTGCCGCTGCGGCTGAAACCACCGCGAATGCGGATGCCCGCGTTGACGTGAAACCCCTTGGTGCCGTCCGGGTGAATCATTTCCACCGAAGTCGGCCTCTCCCATGCGCTGCCCTTCTGGCCCGGGTTGGCGTAAATGCCGGTCCAGCGATCAAACAAATCCTCCAGCTTCATCACGATGGAAATCGTCGGAAGCGCCTTGAGGTCGTTGGTGATGCTGTCGCGGTAGGCCGGATGATTGACGATGTCCGGGTCCATGCCGTAATCCACAACATTGGTGCCCCAGGTCGCCGGCCAGCCGGGCGGCGCCACGCCGTTGGTGGACTGGCGGATGACGTCGCTGACAAAAATGTAAGTGTGCGTGGCGATTTTGGAGGGTTGAAAACCGGTCTTGAACGCGGCGGCCCGAAGCGCGGTGGTGTTGGTGATGAGCAGCGGCGCGGCGTAAACCGTGCCGTTGGTTCCCGACGGTGGGGACCCGTTGGTCGTAAAACGAATCGTGGCTCCGGGCGTGTCCGTTGAAAGGGTCAACGCAAAGGAGGATTCATAAAACCCGCGGCTGACGCTGAATTTTACCTCCTCAGCCTTGGCAAAATGGTTGGTGCTGTTTGCCGAACCTGGTGTCGGCGTGGAGAAATAAAAGGCTTGTCCGTCCACAAGCCCGTAGGAAATGTCCGTGAACTGCTCAGGGAACATGGGGGCGTAATCCGAGGCGACGGTGGTGCCATTGGGCTGGATCAACCCCAGATATTCGCCTGCCGCCGCGAGGCTGAAGCTGGTGTGGAGCGGCAGGCCCGGTGTGGCGCGGTTTTTGCCGGAGGCGAAGACGACAAGGAATCCGCCCGGCGGCACGTTGGTTGAAGGCAGGCGCCACTTGGTGAGATTGGCGGCGTTGTCGGTGAGAAACCAGCCGTTGAGGTTTACTGTCGAAATGCCGGCATTGTGCAGTTCAATCCAGTCGGAAAAATCCCCGTTCTCGTCCGCCAGGGTAGAGTTGTTGCTGGCCATGAACTCGGTGATGAGCACCTGCGACCGGGCTGTTTGCCCGGCCATCAATAAAATGAGCAGGCACAGGCCAATCAGACTTTTGGGACAACACAATTTCATGCGCGATCACCCGACGGATTTTCTTGTGCCGGACCATAGCTTATTCCGGTTCGACATTCAACGGCGGACGGGGAATGCTTTTTTGTGTGACCGCCTTTGCAATTGTGGTTTTCATTTTTATTTCGGCACGGTGGCTGGCGCAGGTGGCGTTGGAAGCGCTCAACCGGCGCCATGTCCGGGCTCATGCTGGCGCGGTGCCGGAGGCGTTC
>CALJZV010000242.1 GCA_937983475.1 uncultured Verrucomicrobiales bacterium | reverse complement strand
TGGCGCACTATGAACAACAAGCCCAGTGTTCCCGAGGAAATGATTCTGATCAGCCGCGAATTCTCGTGGCGCAAGGTGTGGATGGTGAACCGATGGGTGTTTGCGGCAGCGCTGATTTCCTATTTCTGCGAGGTGCAATCCGGCCTTGTGACCCGCCAGTGGCCATACGGTTGGCGGCTTGCCATTCTCTTCACGGAGTTTGTTTGTGTCCTTCTCTGGGCGCGCAGCATGGCCCGCTGGATCGGCGGCATGGACGAGCTGCAACGTCGGTTGACCGTGACGACGATGCTGTTTTCGGTGAGCGCGAGCTTTTTCTTTTTTCTGCTGTGGCTCCGCCTTGAAAGGGAGGGCTTTTTTCATGCGACTTTCGGGCCGCCGTTCTCAAAAAACAACACGTGGGGCATCTACTCCATCGCCCATGCCTTTGTTTTGATTTCGGGATTTTACGGCATTGGTTATTTGATTTTTACCCGGCGTTACAAATGAAAAACAAGCTACGCGAATTGCGCGCGACCAAGGAATGGTCGCAATCGGATCTGGCGGACAGGCTGGGCGTGTCACGCCAGACGGTGAACGCCATTGAGACGGAGAAATACGATCCGAGCTTGCCCTTGGCCTTCAAGGTGGCGCGCTTGTTCAAAAAGCCGATTGAGGAGATATTCGTTCCGGACGAAAAATAGCCCAAGCAAGAAAAATTTGAGTGAAATTGGCTCCTGAAGCGTATAATAACTGTGGGCCAGAGGCCCCGAATCAATTATGAAACTATCCACAAAGCTGTTCACCGCCATTGCCGCCATCGGTCTGTTCGCTCCCGCAATTGTCTCCGCTGAGGAGAAAAAAGCCGACAAGCCGACCCCATACCCTCTGAAGACCTGCATTGTCTCCGATGAAAAGCTCGGCGGCGACCACGGCGAGCCCTACGTGTTCGTCCATGAAGGCAAAGAGATCAAGCTCTGCTGCAAGCCGTGCTTGAAGGATTTTAAAAAGGATACCGCCAAGTATCTGAAGAAAATCGAGGACGCCGACAAGAAGGCCAAGAAGTCCTGAGCCGTTTATTTTCATGCAACCATTGGCAAACAAACTCTTCGCGATCCTGGCCAGCCTGATGCTGGTCGGGACGCAGTTTGCCTTGGCTTTGCCCGCTCCCGCCGCAGCTTCCGAAACCAAAGTCTGCACTTGCTGCTCGTGCGGCGGCAGCAGTTGTTGCGTTTCCGAGGCCGGTCCTGAGGCGCCCGAACCTCTGGCCGCCGTGCCAACCGCCTCCGCAACCGCGCACCAGTTTCATTTCATCGCCGCCGCCGTTTGTCTTCTTCTCCAGGCTCCCGCTCCACCAGAGCCTCAGGCTGTCTCCACTGAATTTTTCGCTGTCCGCCATGCTTCGGTTCCGCTCTACGACTGGAACTGTAGCTACTTGATCTGACGGTTCTCCCTTCCCGCCCGTAGTGTGCCTTGCGCTGGCGAACTCCGCCCGTTCAAGGCGGGTTTCATTTTTCCATAACCCAAGTTCCGTCATGAAAAAAATTGTCCTTTTATGTTTAGTCATTGGTTGTGAGGCGTTCGCCAACGCGGCTGCGGATTCGCCTGTAGCCAAGCCCTCAAGCGCCGTGGAAATCACGGCCGAGTTCGTCAATCAACTGGCCGATGAGGCCCAGACCAACAACCCGTCGCTTCGCGCTGCCGAGGCGCGTGTGCAGGCCGCGAGCCAGCATGAAAAAACGATCCGCACCTGGGAGGACCCGACGGCGCGCTTTGGTGTCATGCCCGCCGAGGAGAGCATGCGGGCGGAGGATGGCGACCTGATTTACGGGGTGGAGCAGGCCCTGCCCGTTTTCGGTAAGCCGCAGGCCGCCCGGCGCGTGGCCGAGGAGGAAACCCAATTTGAAAAGGCCGAGGCCGACAGCAAGTTCCAGAAACTGCGGCGCGACATTGCCCAAACTGTTTTCCGGGTTGGCCTCGCCGAGCGTGTCGTGGAGTTGGGCGAAGAGGACCTTCAATGGCTGAGAACCATCAAAGCCACGGCCGAGCAACGCTACGCCACAGGCGACTCCAGCCAAATGGACGTGCTGCGCGCGCAGAACGAGGTGGACAAACGCGCGACGCAACTCAAGACCGATCAAGACACCCTGTCGCACGAGCGACTGAACCTCAACCGCTGGCTCAATCGCGATCTGCACGCCCCTTGGCCGTCGTTGCGCCTGCCGCCGGTGGCCAACCCGGTTCATTACAACCGGCGGCTGGTGGAACTGGCCGTCAAAAATGAGCCCGACCTCAAAGTGCGCTTTCGGCAAATTAAGCAGGCGGAGGCCCAAGCCGACCAAACCCGCCGCCGACGCTATCCTGATTTCAATGTGGGCGCCGAAATCCGCCAGTTTTCCCAAACGGGCGAATTCCGCCAGAGCATGCTGGCCGTCAGTTTTAATTTGCCATGGGGCAACCGCAAAAAATACGAGGCCGAGTTCCAGCGCGACCAGGAAAAGGTTAAAGCCGCCCAACTGGAGGCCGCCGACTACGAACTGGCCGTTCGCGATGAAATTTACCATCTCACGATCCTCATTGATGCCGCGCGGCGGGAGGCGCTGCTCTATCGCGACACGGTGATTCCGCGCAGCGAGGCCGCGTTGAAAAGCACGCGCGTTGCCTGGGAATCCGATCGCGGGACCTTTCAGGATCTGCTGGAGGCGCGCCGCATGCTGGTTGAGGCCCACCTGATGCATGCCAAGGCTGTCACCGAGCAATATCACATGCTGTCTGAACTGATTCTCTGCTGCGGCCTGGGCGATCTTGAGGCGTTGCAAATGATTGGCGCGCTCCCCGACTCAAACACTGAAGAAAAGGAATGACTTAATGAAAAATAAAACTGTTTTCATCCCTCTGGTTGCCGCTTTGCTGACGGCAGCCTTCGTGGCGGGTTGCGCCAAACATGAAACCGCTCCTGACGCACACGCGCATGACGGAGCGGGAGCCAAAGCGGGCCAGCCTGCGGCCGCCGAGAGCGACATCGAGTATTACACCTGCCCGATGCATCCCTCGGTCAAAACGCTCAATTCGAAGGACACCTGCCCCATCTGCAAGATGGACCTGACCCCGGTGAAAAAGCGCAAGGCCGGCGCGGAGGGCGAGGCGGTTGCCGCCCCCATTGTGGACATCGGACTGGCGCGCTTGCAGCAGATTGGCGCCAAAACCGATGCCGTGATGAAACAGGACCTGAGCCGCGCGGTCACCGCCACAGGCATGGTGAAATATGACGAGTCCAAACTCTCCGACATCAACGTGCGCGTCGGCGGCTGGATCCAGAAACTTTTTGTCGATCGCACCGGCCAATGGGTCAGGAAGGGCGATCTTTTGTTCACCTTGTACAGCCCGGAATTGCTCGCCGCGCAGCGGGATTTTCTCATCGCCGTCGAGACGGCCAACAAACTCAACGACCCGGCGATGCGCGCTGCCGCCCGGGAGCGGATGCGGCTTTGGGACATTCCCGAGCTGGACCTTGAGGAAATTGAAAAGAGCGGTGAACCACGGGTGCATTTCACCTTCCGCGCCCCGCAATCGGGGTTTGTTATCGAGAAGATGGTGCTGGCCGGCCAGAAGGTGGAGCCGGGCATGACACTCTACAAACTGGCGGATTTGTCCACAGTCTGGGTGGAGGCCGATTTCTACGAGTCGGAAATGCGTTTTTTGAAGGAGGGAGACTTCGTGGAAATCCAGTTCGCCGGGCTGCCAAACAAGGATTACCTGGGCACCATTGATTACATCTACCCTTACATTGAAAACGAAACCCGCACGCAGCGGATCCGTGTGACGCTGGAGAATCCCGGCCATCTTCTCAAGCCGGCGATGTATGCGCGCCTGACCGTGGACGTTGACCTGGGGGAAAAATTGGCCGTGCCGGTCGAAGCGGTCATGCCCACGGGCCACCAATATCTGGTCTTTGTGCATCGGGGCGAAGGCCGGATTGAGCCGCGCTTTGTGAAGGTTGGAGCGCGGTCCGGAAACTACTACTAGGTGATCAGCGGGTTGAAGGAGGGAGAGCAGGTGGTGACCCGCGCCAACTTCCTCATTGATTCCGAAAGCCGCCTTCAAAACGCCATCCAGAGTCTTGAATAAATAAACCGATGTGCCATCGGCCCACTGACCATGATTGAGAAACTCATAGCCTGGAGCGCGCGAAACCAGTTCCTGGTGGTGTTGACCACGGCGCTGCTGGTGGTCGCCGGCGTCTATTCGCTGCGCAATAATCCTCTCGACGCCCTGCCGGATTTGTCCGACGTGCAGGTGATCATCTCCACCGACTGGGACGGGCGCAGCCCGACGCTGGTCGAGGACCAGATCACGTATCCCATTTCCACGCGTTTCATCGCCGCGCCCAAGGTCAAGGCCGTGCGCGCGGAATCCATGTACGGCAAATCGTTTGTCTATGTCATTTTCGAGGATGGCACCGACATTTATTGGGCACGCTCGCGCGTCATCGAGTACCTCAGCGGTGTGCAGTCGCGTTTGCCCGAGGACGCGATGGTGCAGATCGGCCCGGACGCAACGGGCGTGGGCTGGGTGTATCAATACGCGCTGGTAGACCGGACGGGCAAAAACAGCCTGGCTGATTTGCGTTCGTATCAGGACTGGACGCTTCGTTACGCCCTGGAATCCATTCCCGGCGTGGCAGAGGTGGCCCCGCTGGGCGGGTTCGTCAAGCAATACCAGATCAGCCTCGACCCGCACGCGCTGACCTCCTACGGCATCACGCTGGCGGAAGTGGTGGACGCGGTTCGCTCGAGCAACCAGGAAGTCGGCGGACGTACCTTTGAAGTCAGCGGCCGGGAATACTATGTGCGCGGGCGCGGTTACATTTCCTCCATAGAAGACCTGGAGCAAACGCCGGTCAAAGTTGTCCAGGGCACACCCGTGACGCTGAAGCAGCTCGGGCAGATTCACCTCGGCGGCGACATGCGGCGCGGCGTGGCTGAGCTCAACGGAGAAGGCGAAGTTGTCGGCGGCATCATCGTCATGCGCCACGGCGAAAACGCGCTTCGCGTGATTGACAACGTCAAGGCCAAGCTCGAGTCCCTGAAAATCTCTCTGCCCGAGGGCGT
>CALJZV010000241.1 GCA_937983475.1 uncultured Verrucomicrobiales bacterium | reverse complement strand
TTTCCCGCCTTGGTGATTGTTTTCACCGCGTCAATGTCTGTCCGCTCGGCAGCGGCGCCATCGCCGGATCGACGCTGCCGCTGGACCGCGAGTTTGTGGCCAGGCAACTGGGCTTTGTGGACGCGCAGGGGCGGCCGCAGTTGACGCAGAATTCCATGGATGGGGTGAGCGACCGGGATTTTGCCATTGAGTTTTGCGCTGCGGCGGCGCTGATTGCCATGCACCTGTCGCGCCTTTCCGAAGACCTGATTCTCTGGGCGGGAAGCGAATTTCATTTTATCAAAATCGCCGACGCCTACACCACCGGTTCCTCGCTGATGCCGCAGAAAAAAAACCCCGACATCGCCGAGCTGACGCGCGGCAAGACAGGCCGGGTTTATGGCAATCTGATGGCGCTGTTGACACTCTTGAAGGGCCTGCCGATGACCTACAACCGCGATTTGCAGGAAGACAAGGAACGCCTGTTCGACACGGCGTCAACGGTGCGGGCAAGCGTCCGCATCATGGCGGCGATGCTTCAAAACACGGTCGTCAACCCGTCGGCCTGCGAGAACGCCGCCAGCGATCCCGCGCTCCTGGCCACCGACCTGGCCGATTACCTTGTCCGCAAGGGCATGGCCTTCCGCCAGGCGCACCACGTCGTCGGCGCCGTCGTGGCGCTGGCAGAAAAATCCGGCACGCCGTTGAACCGGCTTTCCTTAAAACAACTGCAATCGGTGAACACTTGTTTTTCCAACGACGCGCTGGAGGTTTTTGATTTGAAGAAAGCCCTGGCAAAGCGGAACATCGTCGGCGCTCCCGGTCCCAAGGAAATCAAACGCCAACTGGCCCGGTGGCGGAAAATTTTGAAGTAATTATGGCAGCGTCCTCCGAACAACTGCTCACCGGCCTGCTCAAGCAGGTGTCACGCTCGTTTTATCTCACCATGCGGGTGCTGCCCCCGGCCATTCGCCCGCAAATCAGCCTGGCGTACCTTCTGGCGCGCACCAGCGACACCATCGCCGACACCGGCCTGGTGCCGGTGGACCAGCGGCGACAGGCGCTGGCGAAATTCCGCGACCGCGTCCTGGGCAAACACAACGAACCGCTCGGCTTTGGCGAACTGGCCCGGCAACAGGCATCCCCCGCCGAGGGCGTTTTGCTGGAACGAGTCGAGGACATCCTGGCGCTGCTTACAACCTGTTCCCCGGAGGACCAGCAACGCATCCGCGAAGTCATGACCACCATCATCAGCGGGCAAGACCTCGATTTGCTTCGCTTCTCCCATGCCAGCGAGAAGCGCATTCTCTTTTTGCAAAGCGAGTCGGAACTGGACGGTTACACCTACCGGGTGGCCGGTTGCGTGGGCGAATTCTGGACCAAAATGTGCCGCGCGCATTTGTTCCCGCAGGCCAAATGGGACGACAATTTTTTCCACACCCAGGGACGCCGCTATGGCCAGGGGCTGCAATTGATCAACATCCTACGCGATCTGAGGAAGGACTTGCGCCAGGGCCGCTGCTACATTCCCAACGAAAAACTGGCTGCCGCCGGGTTAAGGCCCGATCAACTGCTCGACGCGGCATCCGAGCCTAAGTTCCGCCCGGTGTACGACAAATATCTGGACCAGGCCGAGGCGCATCTGGCCGCCGGCTGGGCCTACACCAACGCCCTGCCTGCCACTCCGATGCGACTGCGGCTGGCCTGCGCATGGCCCATTTTGATCGGAGCCAAAACCATCGCCCGCATGCGCCAATCACCCGCGTTGAACACAACCGAGCCGGTGAAAATCAGCCGGAGCGATGTTCGCGGCGTCATGATCGCGTCGGTGCTGGCGTTGTTTTTCAAAAACCGGTGGAACGGGTTGTTTCAAAAAGCTCTGGGGAAATAAGGCGTCTTGAAAAAAGCAAAGCCGCGAGGTGACTCGCGGCGCTGCCTTGTTGTTGTTGGGTCCACTTTGCGATTGCGTGACATTCAACCGGCCTCTGGGTCGGCCCGCCGGGTTGCTGTCCGCAATCGCCTTTGGAAATTGTTTTGGCCGACAAACCCATTATAGCAGCCCTGATGCCGAATCAGCAAGTCCTTGAATTGCTCATAGGAAAATCCCTGATACCTATGGACTTTGGGTAAATTAAAAATTTGGCGCGTTTTTGCCTCCCTGAAACCGCGGTTTTATTTGTCCCAAACCCGGACATAAGGTGTCCCGCCGGGCTTTTGTGGCTTTTACGGCTGGGTCCGGGACGGCATTTTCATCCGCCAGTAAGGCTTTTTTTTCTGAAGGTATTCGCGGAATTTCTCGCGTTGCTCGGGCGTGAGCGCCTCGCCAATTTGCGCCTCGGCCTCATCGAAGATCTCCAGAAACCTCGGATGAAATTCGCTTCGTAGCAGGCGGATTCGTTCCTGCGAGGCGACAAGTGTCTCGCTGATTTGCCGCTGCTGTTCGGGGGTCAGGTCCAGCTCGTGGGTCAATTGCTTCTCAATGCGCTCACGCATCAGATCGGGGTTGGCGGCCGCCTCGCGCACCATTTTGCGCACGGCCAACCGGGTGCCGAAAACGCCCACGCCAACGCCGGTGAAGAACACCAGCAGCAGCACCAGCCATGGTTTAAATTTTTTCATCGGCTCAGTTCCGCGCAAACAGCCATTGTTCCGTCACCTGCTGGACGCTGGTGGCCAGGCTGGCCTCGCTTTGGGTGAAATAAAAATCCGCCGCCACGCACAGCGCGAGGACCGCCACCGCCGCCAAAGCCAGCCGGGGAAACAGACTCGAAATCTGGTCAAAGAGGCCCGCGGCCGAGCGCTGCTCCCGTCGAACTGAATGCATCACGCGTTCGGCGAAATTTGGCGAAGGTTCCGGCGCAGTCGCCGTCCGGGCTGCGGCCAGCAACATTTCCATGCGTTTCGGGTTCATGACATTTTGCCTTTCTTATCGGAGTCAACCGAAGCTTCCAAGTCTTCAAGCGCCTGCCGCAGTTTCTGACGGGCTCGAAACGCCCGCACCCGCGTCGCCACCCGCGACCAGCCGGTCAGGCGGCTGATGTCCTCGATGCTATGGCCGTCCAACTCCTGCAAGGTCAGCACCAGTTGTTCCTGGGGCGAAAGCCGGCGCAGGGCCAGATCCAACAATTCACGGGCTTGCGAAGCCCGCAACTCGGCCTGACTGTCGCCACTTTGCAGCCATTCCAGCGCGTCGGGTCCCAAATCGTCGAAGGACAGTTCATTTTCCGCGCGCTTGCGTTTGCGCAAATGGTCCAGGGCCACGTTCACCGCAATCCGCGACAGCCAGTGCGCGAAGGGCGCGCGTCCATCAAACTGCTCCAGCGCCTTCCACGCCTTGAGAAACGTCTCCTGAGACAGGTCCTCCACGCGGTGCGCGTCGCGCTCGTATCGGTGAAGGATGCCGAACACCAGCGTTTGATGACGCCGCACCAGTTCCGCGAAGGCGTCGGTGTCGCCCTGGCGAATCCGCTCCAACAGTGGCGCGTCGTCATTCACCTGCGGGATTGTGCGCGGCCGCGGCCGGGAGTCGAGCGCGGCGTGAACAACCACCGCGCCCATCACATCGTCCAAGGTTGCCGCGCCGGCAGACATAGACATCTCTTACTGTTCGAGGCGGTCGCCGAAGTTTTTGAGAGCGCGCCCGACAAATTCATCCACCCGCTGCTCGAAGGCGTGGACTTTTTCAATTTGCTCGGGGGTCAGCAACGGCTTGATTTTCTTGTGCAGCCGGGCGCGTTGCACGGCCATTTCCTCCTCGACGACCGCCACTTTGGAATAAGCCAGCCGGACCGCGCTTTCATCGGCGCCAGTCTGAATTGCGTCCCGCAGGCCCCTGCGGGCCTGGCGCAGGTTTTTGAAAAGGCTTACCCAGGTGTCTTTGTCCACGCGCAATTCGGCTTTGATTTTGGCAACCTGCTCCTCGGTCAAGCCAAGGCCTTGCACGATGCGCTGCCCCACCGGGCCACGGCCTCCGGGAAATAGCCCGTCGGCGTAAAGGTGAGAAGTCAAAACCGCGCCACCCAGCAGGAGGGCTGCGCCCAATGAGAGAAGTCTGAAATTTTTCATACACCTTGAAATACCTTGGCTCGCACTGCGCTTTTACATTTTCCTTTGAGAAAATTATAAAGGCGAACAACGCCAATCAACGCGCCACCTGGTGAACCAGGAACAATTCGTCGCCAACGCGTCGCATGGATTTGAGCTTGAGCCGCACCGCGTCCTTCAAGCTGCTTGCGCCTTCGCCGTCAGCCAGCGTCGGGGCCGCGCGACCGCCGAACACAACCGGGCAAATGGTTTGATACACCTCGTCCACCAACCCGCTGGCCAGCAGGGCGGCGTTGAGTTCGCCACCGCCTTCGCACAGAAGCCGCTTCACGCCCCACTGTTCGCGCAACCAACGCAGCGCCTGCTCAAAATCCAGTTCCTTTTCGCCGCAGATAAAAACCTCCGCGCCCAAGGAGCGCAGCGTTGCCAGCTTGCCTTTGGAAGCGCGTTCGGTGGTCAAAATAATGATCGGCGAAAAACGGTGATTAAATATCTCGGCCTTGGGGTTGATTGTCCCGGAGCCACTGACAATCACGCGCAAATTGTATTCGGCCAGGCCACGCTTGAGGCGCAGTTCGCGGTATTCTTTGGGGCCCGGCCCCATGTTGACCGGATACAGGTCCACTGTGCGCGCGCCGCACATGACCGCGTTGGCGGTGGCGCGCAGTTCCAGAAGCAGCTCCTGGTCGCGCGGACTGCTGAAAGGAATATAATCCCGGTTGGCGGGCGCGATTTTGCCGTCGGCCGTGGTGGCGACATTCAGGAAGACAAAGGGCCTTGATGGGGCCTTGCCCTTTCCCGGTGCTGCTGATGGCTGGCCGGCAACCGCACTGGATGTTGATCGCTTCATTTTACCGAAACTATCAGGCGTTGCGACGGGGAACATCCTTAAAGTTTGAGGTTTCAAAATGCGCTGCCCTGATAATGTTTGTGACATGATGCCAGCCAATGCCACGAACCGTTTCTCCAGTCGTGTGGATGATTACATCAAATATCGCCCGGGCTACCCGGACGCCATTGTCGCCTTGTTCAATGAGGCATGCGGACTGACAGCGCGTTCAATCATCGCAGACATCGGCTCGGGCACCGGTATTTTCGCGGAACAGTTCCTGAAACACGGAACCACGGTTTTTGGCGTCGAGCCCAATCAGGACATGCGATTGGCAGCGGAAAGACTACAGTTGCCTTACAGTAAATTTCACAGCGTGGCGGGCACGGCCGAGGCCACGACGCTGCCCGACAACTGCGCGGACTTCATCACCGTGGCGCAGGCATTTCACTGGTTCGACCGGGAAAGCGCCAGACGGGAGTTTCAAAGAATCCTCAAGCCCGGCGGCTGGGTGGCGCTGGTCTGGAACGAGCGCATTGTGGAGTCCTCGCTGTTTCTCCAGGATTACGAGCGACTGCTACAGACTTATGGAACGGATTATCGCCAAGTGGATCACCGGCAAGTGGACGAACGTGTGATTGCCGATTTTTTTAAGCCGCATGCCGTGGACATGGCCAGGTTTCCCAACCGGCAGGAGTTCGACTTCGATGGACTCAAGGGCCGGCTGCTCTCCTCCTCCTACACGCCGGAGCCGGGGAATAAAAACTACGAACCGATGCTGCGGGAACTCGATGGCATTTACCGCAAACATGCGGTGAACGGGCGCGTCATTTTCGAATACGACACCAAGGTGTTCTACAGCAGGTGGACGGCCTGATGCGCGCCACGCCGAAGTGCTTTATTTCCTCAGCACTTCGGGCTTGGCGAAATCGGTCTGCATCACTGCGGGCAAACGCCAGACGCGCGAGCCCTTTTTGTCCGTGAAATACAAGCGCGATTCGGACGGCTGACGGGCGTGGCCATCGGCCCAAAGCGCGTAGAAATCTGGATGGGCGTTGAGCGGGCGGCGGGCGTAGGTGTGATTGTGGGGGCTGCCCTGGGTGAGCTGTTTTATTTTCTTCCAGCTCGCGCCTTGGTCGCGCGTCAGCCACATCGCCATTTCGCCGCCGGGATTGTAGGGCTGCGGCCCCGGCTCGGTCGGCGCAATGATGCGCCAGGTCGAGTCGGACTCGATGTAAAGGGAACCGTGGTCGTAGTTGCTCAACGACGTGGTGATCTCGCGGAACTCCCATTGTTTGCCGGTCCAGCGGGCGGTTTTCCACTGGCGAGGATCGTTGACCGGTCCGGATTCATAACCCTTGGTGGTCATGAATAAAATCACCGGGTGACCCCGCGAATCGAAGTTGAGGTCCTTGAGATAGACCAACCGGTTTTCAGCGCGCGAGTAATAAACAAGAGACGGATTGTTGGCCTCGGTCAGCGGCGTGGAAACCGGTTTGCCGTCCACCGTTGTCCATGTCCGGCCCATGTCGGCCGTTTCCACATAGTAAATATTAGCGCGGGCGTTGAGGCCGATTGGCCTGGGATGATAGTCAAACGCCGTGCCGACTTTGTTGTTGTGCCGCCAGCTCACCTGGTAGTCGCCCATTTCAATCTTGGCCAGTTTCTCCGGCTCGCTCCAATTCACGCCGTCGCGGCTGGTCATCCAGAACAGCCGGCGCCCGTCGGCGTAACGCGTGTGCAAAAATAAAAAACCGTTCCCGGGAACAAACCATGGCTGGGTGTAGGAGAAATTGGTCGTCCAGAGAAGTTCAAATTCATCAATGGAATAGGGCTTTTTGCTGCGATGAACGTAGGAGGGACGGCCGGTGCCGTGCGACGGCGAGAAAATAAAAATGAAGCCCGCGTCATCCAACGAAATCACCGGGTTGTCGTGGGCGTCGTCGGTTTTTTTGTTCAGCAGGATCGTGGGACGCGGCACCTGGCCGGTCTTGTGGTCGTAGTAGGAGACCATGTGCAGCAGTTCCTGCTTGTCGCCCGCCTGGCGCGCCGTCGTGCCGCCGTGGCAGAAGAAGGTTTTATTCGCCTTTTTGGAATACACGGCCATGGGGATGTGCTGTTGATCATAAGTCCCCAGGCTACCGCTGTACTTCAATTTATATCCGTCCTTGGATGGCTGGTTGTAATACCAGATGCCGCGGTAGCCGTCGTCCTTGGGTTGCGGGGCGCCGATGGCGAAGACCAGGCTCAAAAGCCAGAAACCGTGAGTGAAATAAAAACGCATCGCTCTGTGATAATGGAAGGGCATGGCCGGAGGCAACCCTTGGATGCAGGACAGGACCAAAGCGGGTGTGATTGGAAACAGGTGATTTATTTTCTCCGCAAATGAGTTAGCGCAGCCAAACTCCGCAACCGGCGCGGCCTCCTCTCCCGGCCTTCGGCCACCCTC
>CALJZV010000240.1 GCA_937983475.1 uncultured Verrucomicrobiales bacterium | reverse complement strand
CGCCAACTGCGTCCACACACTGTCGCACCTCCACGGCTGGCCATAAGCCCCGGCGGCGTTCGAGGGACCGGACGCCATTATGCTCTACTCGGACGGCGGCAAGCGTCACCCTCTGTTGCAGGAGGATCGTTTGGAGAAAATGAACGGCCTGATGCGGAAGGGGGTTGGCCTGGCGTTGATGCATTACGCGGTCGAGCCGACGATTGAACTGGGGCAAAAGGAGTTTCTCGACTGGATTGGCGGCTGCTTTGAGATCAACTGGTCGGTCAACCCGCACTGGGAGGCGGACTTCAAGGCCCTGCCGCAACACCCCATCACACGCGGGGTGAAGCCATTCAAGTTGCAGGATGAATGGTATTTTCACATGCGCTTTCGCGATGGCATGAAGGGTGTCACTCCGATTTTGTCCGCCGTTCCGCCGGAACACACCATGAGCCGCCCGGACGGCAATCACAGCGGAAACCCGCATGTCCGCGAGTCGGTCAAGCGCGGCGATATGCAGCATGTGGCCTGGGCGCATGAGCGCGCCGATGGTGGGCGGGGATTCGGTCTGACCGGCGGGCATTTCCATCGCAACTGGGCCGATGACAATTTTCGCAAACTGGTTCTCAACGCCCTGCTTTGGGTGGCCAAGGCGGAAGTTCCCGAGAATGGCGTGTCCAGCAAAGTGACCCCGGAGGACTTGCAGAAAAATCTCGATCCCAAGGGGGAGAAGAAAAAGGCCCAGGCGGCTAAACCTGAGCCCGCCCCAGAGCCACAGCCCTCCATCGCCAAGCCTGTGTTTCGCAGTGGGCTGATGCGTTCCGGCCGCGTTCCGGTGGACGTGGACATTTCCGGCGCGAGCAAGCTCTGGCTGGTGGTGACCGATGCCGGGGACGGGATGGAATGCGATTGGGCCGATTGGATTGAACCCAAGCTCATTCGGGCAGACGGCTCCGAGGTTCGCTTGACCGATTTGAAATGGGACTCGGCCTCGGCGGGTTGGGGCGAAGTGAACGTGAATTTCAACGCGGCAGGGGGGCCTCTCAAGATGGACAAAAAGGAATTTAAAAACGGGCTCGGCACCCACGCGCCGTCCATCATCGAGTATCCGCTGCCCGAGAAGTTCGCGCGTTTTCAGGCCAAAGTGGGCCCGGATCATGGAGGCCTGGACCAGGAGTGTCGCCCGACGATGGAGTTCCTTCTGTTCACCGAGGCGCCGCCGGAAAACGTGATGGAATTGTTCCCCGCCGGGGGCGGACATTTTGGCCTGGAGACGGCCATCGAGTCGCTGAACAGCATGACTGTTGCCGAGGGGTTGGAGGTTTCCGTTTTTGCCGCCGAGCCGCTGGTGCGCAACCCGACGAACATTGACATTGACGCTCGCGGACGTGTTTGGGTGGCCGAAGCGGTGAACTACCGATCCTCATTCAAGCCGTGGGGAGTGCTTCGCCCCGAGGGGGACCGCATTGTGATTTTGGAGGACACCAACGGGGATGGGGTCGCAGATTTGGCCAAAACATTTTACCAAAGCGCGGATTTCAACGCGCCGCTGGGCATTTGCGTGCTGGGCAACCGCGTCATTGTGTCGTGTTCCCCGGAGGTGTTTGTCCTTGTTGACGATGACGGCGACGATAAGGCTGACCGCAAAGAGGTGCTTTTCACTGGCATCGGCGGTGTGGATCACGATCACGGTGTCCATGCCATGGTGTTCGGGCCGGATGGCAAACTGTATTTTAATTTTGGCAACGATGGAGGTCAGTTAAAGGATAAGAATGGTAACTTCGTGGTGGCCGCAGGCGGTTTTCCGGTCAACGGAGAGGGCAAGCCGTTCCGCCAAGGGATGGCGGTGCGCTGCAATCTCGACGGTAGCGGCGTGGAGGTGCTGGGTCATAACTTTCGCAACCCCTATGAATTGACGGTGGATTCTTTCGGGACGGTCTGGCAATCGGATAACGACGACGACGGTAACCGCTCCGTGCGCATTAATTACGTCATGCAGGGCGGCAACTACGGGTATTCCGACGAAATGACCGGGGCCAGTTGGTCGCAAAAACCGGCCGTGCCGGGCGAGGAAATCCACGAGCGGCATTGGCATCAGCGGGACCCGGGAGTCGTGCCCAATCTGCTGGTGACCGGATCCGGGTCTCCGACGGGCATCACGGTTTATGAAGGCACCCTGCTTCCGGAAGTGTGTCTCGGCGCGCTTACTCATTGCGATGCCGGGCCGCGCGTGGTGCGGGCTTACCGGACGCGTCCGGACGGCGCGGGTTATTCCGCTGAAATCACCAACATATTGACCAGCAGCGATTCGTGGTTTCGCCCGTCGGATGTCTGCATAGCCCCGGACGGCTCGCTTTACATTGCCGACTGGAATGACGCCGGCGTGGGCGGTCACAACATGGCCGACAACAAGGCCACCATCATCACCGGGCGCATTTATCGCGTCGCCCCAAAGGGACACAAACCATCGGTGCCCAAACTGGATTTTCCCCAGTTGACCAGCGCGATT
>CALJZV010000239.1 GCA_937983475.1 uncultured Verrucomicrobiales bacterium | reverse complement strand
CGCGCTTGTCAGAGACGGCGGCAACGGCGCGCTCGTAGGCCACGCCGATGTCGGTGTTATCAAGGACTCGAATGCGCAAACCGCCTCCCGCTGTGACATGGGTGACGCCATCGGCCATCGAGCTCCCGAAATTGAAGAAGTCATATCCCTCTGTGTTAAGCGGCACGTTATTGCCATTGTCGATGACGGTCCAGCCGTTGGCGAAGACGAAGGGAATGAACCAGCGGCAAAAATAATAGTCGGCCTGCAAAGAGTAGTGGAAGATGGTGCTTTGTGCGTCGCCATCATTGGGGACGCGGAATCCCGCGTTGCCAGTGAAATGGAGATCGCCGAAGCCCTTGGCGCCGGAGATGAAAAAGTTCCACAATCCACTCCCTTTGCCGTGGAAAATTTCATCCTCCCCGGTCGGCGCGACAAAGGCGATGCCCGGAGTGAGGATGAACTGGGAGGCCTCATCGTCGATGAGGGCATATTTGAAGCCGAAGCCGAGGTCGGCCCAGCCATTGAAGTTTTCCCCGAGAGTCGGGTTCACGCCGATGTAGCCACCCTGGTTGAGAAACACGGCGAGGCGGTCCGTGACCGCGTAGCGCAATTGCACGCCGACGGCATAGGCATCGCCCCCGCCGGTAATGAAGCTGTCATCAATGTTGTGATACACATACACCGGGCGGACTTCGTTGCGGATCACCGGATCCTCGAAATTGGTGAAGTTGGCGACCGGGGAGATCGTGTGATCTTTCCAACTGCCTGTTCCGGAGACTGGAACGGGCACAGACGAAGTCACGGTTGCTGGGGATCCGCCATAAAGCGGGAGGGACAAACCAGCTAGAAAGGCAAGCTGGAAAAGTGCAGTGGCTGGAGTGAACTTATTGGATTTCATAAAATGATGAATTCAGCGAGATTTTATATAAATTACATTATTTTGCAATCAAAATAGTTTACGGTTGAATCCCGGGCTTTAATCGTTGGGTCGTCCGAAGAGGACCACTCAAGGTGAATCGGCGAAGTAAAGGCAGCGTCCAAAAAAATCGATATCGGGGTTTCCGTAAGCTTTTTAACCTGTTGAGTGGTATTGGAATGAGTGTGCGGAGTTTGAGCGAAGTGAATAATGCCCAGGTTTGATAGGCTTGGCAGAGGTGGTTTTAAAACTTGCCAGTGTGCAACTATTTAATTTTGCAATATTCTAAAGTTAGCTTATTATCGTTCTAAATTTTCCAAGCCGTCGCGGACGCGTTGCAGAAATGCATCTCATTTACAAAAATCTTATTAATTTCGAGATGCGTCGATGGCGGGTCTGTCGCATTTCCTGTGCTGTTGGTTAATCTGTTTTTAACATCAAACTTTTTCGCTCTCCCGAAGTTATGATCACCGACCATTTGCACGCAGGCGCTGCCAAAAGTTCTCCGAATTCTGTCCTGAGGGAATTCGGGCATTTGCTGGAGTTTTGGCTGGAAAAAACCGGACCGCTGCCTAGCGAATACGGGCAATTGAACCGGGAGATCCGTCGACTGGGGGATCACGTCAGGGCCGGCATGGTGGATGCAAAGGAGGTGAAGGATTTTGTCAAAGCAGCAACGATGCGGCACTTTCTCGGCACGATGCAGTCGGAGTCAGTTCTGAAGAAGCATGGATACAGCGGCGATTTCGAGATCATCGATGACATTTACCGGATGAGGATCAACCCCGAGCCGCAATTGCGTCGCTGGGATCTTTATTTTCACGCTCAGGCGGCGCCGTGCGCGGTGCGCAACAGGAAGGCGTATTTTCATCATCTGCTGCGCGATCTTGAGGCGCGGGTTCCGCTGGGGCGCCCGATTCGGGTCTTGAATATTGCCAGCGGGCCGGCGAGGGATTTGCGCGAGTGGTTTGACGCCGAGCCCGAGTCACGAGTTTCTGTTGATTGCA
>CALJZV010000238.1 GCA_937983475.1 uncultured Verrucomicrobiales bacterium | reverse complement strand
CTTGGGTTGCACCGCGCTTTCCTCTGGCTGAAATTCAACTTCATGCACTCTGCTTCCAGCCTCCTTCCAATCCGGCTCGCGAGACTCGCTTGTGTTGCGTGTTACTGCCTTATAGCGCTCCTTTGTGCCACGGCATCGGCTACGAGCTCAGCGAATACAGCGCCGCCGGAAATGTTTCCCGATGACTCGCGCCGATGGTTGCAAGTTAGCAATGCCGTGGTGATGGCGGATTTCACCAAGGCCCAACCGGCCTCCGCGCTCACGACCGGCAAGCGCGAGAAGGGAAAGTGGAAGCTCGTTCCCTTCTCCACGGAACAATGGAACGGCACCGCGCTCTCGGCCTACGGGCAGACCGGGCCGGCGCCGGTGCGGCTGCCGTTGACAGCGCGCGGCTGGCACGCGGTGTATGTCGGCCTGGCGACAACGTCGGGCGGGTTTGACATCGGCGGGAACGGAATGAAGGCGCGGTTGAGCGACGAGCCGGTTTTCAAACGGATGGCTTGCAATCTCAAGCTCCTGCCCAACCGGCGCGGGGTGATTCAGGAAAATTTTCTCACCGTGGCCGATTTGAATGGGCAGTCGATCGAGATTGCGCCATTGCCCGATCTGCCTGCCACGGTCTGTTACGTGAAGCTCGTGCCGCTCACGGAAGCTGAGGCACAGGAATGGATGGCGTCCCGCGCAGCAAACAAACGTGAGACACGAACGTCGATCGCCACGTTCGACGGACACAGTTGGATTTGGCCGTATCAACCGCGCACCGCCGCCGAGTTGGCGGAGGAATTTCGCGGCTTCGAGGACTCGGACATTGGCAAGTGGTGGTTCCAGGTCACCGGAGCGGACCTGGTTTGCTATCCCTCAAAAGTAGGCACCTATTCCGGCGAAGGAACGGAGGATTTTCCGCGCAAGGCTTACGAGGACTACACGCGCTCGCTGGAAGCGCTGTTTGCCAAGGGGATCAATCCGTTGCAAGTGGCGCGAGAAACGGCGCGGGCGCAGGGCGCGGAATTTCATGTGATGCTTCGGCCCGCCGGCTGGGCTGGCTCAATGCCCTATGAGGAAACATTCAACAGCAAATTCTTTTATGCGCATCCCGAATGGCGCTGCGTGGATCGGGATGGCACATCGACTTTGTTCATGAGTTACGCCGTGCCGGAGGTTCGGCAACATCTGCTGGAAGTGTTCCGCGAAACGCTGGCGCTCCAACCGGAGGGCGTTGGGTTTCTGTTCAATCGCGGAATGCCCATGATGTTGTGGGAGGACGCCTTTTGCGCGCGGTTCAAGCAGATGCACGATGCCGACGCCCGTGTGGTGCCGGAGGATGATCCGCGCATTTTTGCGACGCGGGCGGCGATCATGACGGAGTTCATGACCGAAGTGCGGGCGTTGCTGGACGAAACCGCGCGCGAGCAGAAGCGCCGGGAGCGTTACCGGATTTCCCTCGGCACGTTCAGCCAGGAAGCCGACAATTGGAAGTTCGGGTTTGATCTGCCGTTGTGGATTCAGCGCGGGCTGGTGGATGAACTGGCCGTGGCGTGGTTTGCCTACCATACCTCCATGAAGCAGCCGGACATGGCGTACTACCAGCGCCTGACCGCCGGGACGAAAGTGGGCGTGTATCCGTTTGTGGTCTCGTGGAAGACCGGCGCGCCGCAGGAGTTGTGCCGGAAGGTCGCCGATTTTTATGCGGCTGGCGCGCCTGGCATCGCGATTTGGGAGCCGCAGGTGGAGAAAGGCTGGCACGAGGGGGCGCCCGGCAATGTGTTTGATGTGTTGAGTCGGCTCGGCCATCGCGACGACGTGGCCCGCTGGGCGAAACAAGGGCCGCCCCAGCCGCACACCATCCCGCTCACGCGCCTGGGAGACAATTATTTCAGCCGCTGGTTTCCGAACACGGGGTTTTGACGTCCATGATTTCAGCTTACAATTTATGATCCACCCAAGCATCCTGCGGTTCGCCACGCTCTTGTGGCTGGCATTCGTTTGTCATACCGCAGCAGCGCCCCAGGCAACCGCCGTAGCCAGCGACCGGCCCAACATCGTTCTCATCGTCGCCGACGATCTCGGATTCTCGGACCTGGGTTGTTACGGCGGGGAAATTCGGACACCGCACCTGGACCGGCTGGCGAAGGAGGGGATTCGTTTCACGCAGTTTTACAACAACGCCGTTTGCAACGTCACCCGCGCCTCCATGCTGACGGGCTTGTATCCGCGCTTCGGGAAACGCAGCCTGTTGCACGGCAACATGGTGACGGCGGCGGAAGTGCTGCGGGAGTCGGGCTATGCCACCGCCATGAGCGGCAAATGGCATCTTGGCGGGCATCCCACTCGTCCGATTGACCGTGGCTTTCAGGAATATTACGGAGTGATGATTGGCGCGGTGAATTATTTCGACCCCACGCTGCCGGACCCGCCGCCCATGAAACACGCCGGGCCGCCCGATCCGTTTGTTCATAACAGCACGCCCGTGAAAAGCGTCCCGGCGGACTACTATGCGACCGACGCCTTCGCCGATCACGCGGCGGCGCAAATCCGGAAGCTCTCCAAGGAGGGGCGCCCGTTTTTTCTGCACCTGGCCTTCACCGCGCCGCATTATCCGTTGCAGGCTCCAGCGGAGGACATTGCGCGGTATCGCGGACGTTACCGCGACGGCTACGCGGCCTTGAGGAAGCAACGGCATCAAGGGCTCGTGGAACTCGGGTTGATTTCCAAAAACTGGAAACTCCCCGCGCCGGACCGGAAACTCGGCGATTGGCGGTACGATCTCGAACCGGCCGACTGGGACGCGGTGGCCGACAAGGAATGGGAATCGGCCAAGATGGAAATCTACGCCGCGATGGTGGACCGCATGGATCAAGGCATTGGTCGGGTGATGGCCGCGTTGAAGGATAGCGGCGCGGACGACAATACGCTCGTGCTGTTCTTTTCGGACAACGGCGGCTGCGGCAGCGATTCCTCGGCGGCGGCCCACAAAGCGTTCAAGGAGGGCAAGCCCGCCGGCGGCAAAGACTCTTATATTTTGTGCGGGCCGGGATGGGCCACCGCGCAGTCCTCCCCGTTCCGACGCTTCAAGACCTGGACCTATGAGGGCGGCATTTCCACGCCCATGATTGTCCGGTGGCCGGGACGGATCAAACCCGGTGTCATCACCAGCGCGGTGGGCCATGTCGTGGACCTTCTGCCGACGTTTCTGGACGTTTCGGGCGCAACCTACCCAAAGCAATTTGCCGGAAACGACATTCTGCCGATGGAAGGAGCGAGTTTGAAACCCGCTCTGCTCGGCCGCGCTGAAATGGACGACCGGGAGCTGGGTTGGT
>CALJZV010000237.1 GCA_937983475.1 uncultured Verrucomicrobiales bacterium | reverse complement strand
TTGAGTGTCCACCCGTTCGCGCATGATCGTTGTTAACTTCTCCAGATGCTCCACGAGGGTTGTTTCCAATTTGTTCATTTTGAAGTTCACTGCGACTGTAAGATTTAAAGAGCAGCCGCGTCAGCATCAATGAGGAACAAATCCAAGTTCTGAAAAACTATCATGAAAACTGACCCGATATGCGGCATGTCCGTGGACGAAACCAAAGCGCTCAAGGCGGAGCGCAATGGTGAAACCTTTTACTTTTGCAGCGAACATTGCCGCGAAACTTTCCTGAAACACCCGGCAAATGAAAAAAAGTCGTGCTGCAGTTCAAAGGAACCAAAACCACCAGCGCCCGCGGAAATGTCCTGCTGCACATCCTCAAAGGTAGAAACGCCCCCCGCGCCAAAGAAGTCGTGCTGCGGTGGTCATGGCGGAGAAGCGGTTGCCGCTTCTGCCGAGGCGAAATATTTTTGCCCAATGTGCCCCGGCGTTGCTTCGGATGAGCCGGGCGATTGTCCCAAATGCGGCATGGCCTTGGAGCGCAATCCCTCCTACGAAGCGCCGACAAAAACCATTTACACCTGCCCGATGCATCCCGAGGTGCAACAGGATTATCCGGGCGATTGCCCCAAGTGCGGCATGGCTCTGGAGCCGAAGGAAATCGTCGCTGAAGCCGAAGAGCCCAGCCATGAAGCGAAGGACATGACCCGGCGGTTCTGGATCGGATTGGCGTTTGGTTTTCCGGTTTTTGTGCTGGCGATGTGGGACATGGTTTCCATGGAATCGCTCCGCAACTGGCTGGCGATGGAAACCGATAGCTGGATTCAATTCGCCTTGAGCACACCCGTCGTGTTGTGGGCCGGTTGGCCGTTTTTTGTGCGCGGGTGGCGCTCGCTCAAATCGTGGAACCTCAACATGTTCACGCTGATCGCGCTCGGCGTCGGCGCGGCTTATTTCTACAGCGTCGCAGCGTTGTTCTTTCCAGACATATTTCCCGCGTCGTTCCGCGCGCACGGACGGGCGCCGCTTTACTTTGAAGCCGCTGCGGTGATCACCGTTTTGGTGGTGCTCGGCCAAATGCTTGAAGCCAAGGCACGCAGCCGCACCGGCGCGGCAATCAAGGCACTGCTGAATCAGGCGGCAAAAACCGCGCGCGTGGTCCGCAACGGCGAGGAAAAGGAAGTGCCGGTTGCCGAGGTGAAAAAAGGCGACACTCTGCGGGTGCGTCCCGGTGAAAAGATTCCTGTGGATGGTGTGTTAACCGAGGGGCAAAGCAGCGTGGACGAATCGATGATCACCGGCGAAGCGATGCCGGTGGAAAAAAAATCCGGCGACCGCGTCACCGGCGCGACGATCAACCAGACCGGATCCTTTCTCATGCGCGCCGAGCGCGTTGGCAAGGAAACCATGCTGTCGCAAATCGTGGAAATGGTGGCGCAGGCACAACGCAGTCGCGCTCCCATCCAGCGGCTTGCGGACAAGGTTTCGGGTTGGTTCGTTCCCGCTGTGGTTCTCATTTCGGTGCTGACGTTTGCCGCATGGGCCGTGTTTGGTCCGGAACCGCGCTTCACCTACGCGCTGCTGAACGCCGTGGCGGTGCTGATCATCGCCTGTCCCTGCGCGCTCGGATTGGCCACGCCCATGTCCATCATGGTGGGCGTGGGACGCGGCGCCACTGAAGGTGTGCTTGTTAAAAATGCCGAGGCGATCGAGACCATGGAAAAAGTCCGCACCCTGATCGTGGATAAAACCGGCACGCTGACTGAAGGCAAACCGCGTCTGGTCAATCTTCGCGTGCGCAGCGGCCTTTCGGAGGAAGATTTTTTGCGATGGATCGCTTCCGTCGAGGCGCAGAGCGAGCATCCTTTGGCCGAGTCCATTGTTCGTGGTGCCAAAGAGCGCGGCATCAAGCTGAAGAAACCGGACGCGTTCAATTCCATCACAGGCGGTGGCGTCATGGGAACGGTGAATGGCCGCAAGGTGCTGGTCGGCAAACCCGATTTTCTCCGAAAAAACGAGATCAGCGGTTTTGAAGATTTCGAGCAAGAGGAGACTCAGTGGCAGGAGGAGGGACAAACCGTTATTTTCGCCGCCGTGGACGGTAAACTGGCTGGCATCATTGCCGTGAGTGATCCCATCAAGAAAAGCACGCCGGAGGTGATTCGCGAACTGCACCAACTCGGCATTAAAATCGTGATGATGACCGGCGACAACGAGCGCACCGCCCGTGCTGTCGCAAGGAAGTTGAACATCGACGAAGTTCATGCCGGCGTGGAACCGAAGGACAAAAACCGGCATGTGCAGCAATTGCGCGATCGTGCAGAAATCGTAGCAATGGCCGGGGATGGCATCAATGACGCGCCTGCACTTGCTGCCGCGAACGTCGGCATTGCAATGGGCACTGGCACTGATGTCGCGATTGAGAGCGCCGGAATCACGCTGGTGAAGGGTGATCTGCGCGGCATTCTGAAATCAATTCGTCTGAGCCGACAAGTGATGCGCAACATCCGTCAGAACCTCTTCTTCGCCTTTATCTACAATTCAATGGGCGTGCCGATTGCGGCCGGGCTGCTTTTTCCGTTCTTCGGCGTTCTCCTGAGCCCCATGATCGCCAGCGCGGCCATGAGCTTGAGTTCCGTTTCGGCGGTTGGGGATGCACTGCGACTGCGGAAGATGGGCGGCAGTTGAAGCAAATAAGAAGTGCCTGCCATCATTAAAAATCTGTAGTCATTCCCAATAATTCGAGTTCAATGACCAATTCCCGGATGACCTCCTCCCTGCCGGCTTGCCGGAGTTGGGCAATCAATTGATCTGCCTTGGTCTTTTCATTCCGGGCCAGGTTTAGAGCCACATCCGCAATGCACAATGTCTGGGGCGAACGCGCCGGGTCCACCGGCAAATAAGAACTCAGCCGCCGGGCGGCGGCAACGGTCTGCCCCAGCCGCAAATGCGCCAAACAACTCATCCAGTAGGCGGAATGATACTGCGGCTGGCGCCGGATCGCCTCCTCGAAGAATCCCGCAGCCTTCGCTGGCTGGTGAAGTTGATAATAATGAATGATGCCCAGGTTGTAGGGCGCGACGGGGTCCGTGGGCAGGCGCGTCATGGATTCCGAAAACGCCAGCACGGCTTCGTTCGTTTTGCCCAGACCGTAAAGGGCCTGTCCGCGCAGCAAGGAAAGTGTCGGGTAATCGGGCTTTTCCGCGCGGCTGGCGTCGGCGTAATTCAGCGCCTTGTCCGGCTGTCCGCTGTGCCAGGCTGCATTGCTCAACCGGGCAAACTCAAT
The DNA here is from genome assembly GCA_937983475.1 of uncultured Verrucomicrobiales bacterium. Lineage (GTDB taxonomy): Bacteria > Verrucomicrobiota > Verrucomicrobiia > Limisphaerales > JACDHS01 > CALJZV01. Next base: position 14,892 of record CALJZV010000237.1, on the reverse strand, counting down.
GTGACGCAGGTTCTCGGACCGAACACCCCACCAGTCGCCCCAACTCATCCACGCGCCCAGGATCAGCAACGCCAGCGCCACGGCGGCACGGCAGAGTGTCCGGTTCGCCCGCAGACGGGTAACGGCAACCGCCACGCCGCTGGCTGCCAGCACAATTGCCGGAAACGCGAGCGGCATCCGCAAGCGGCCACTGGTAAAATAAAGCGCCACGGCACCGCCCAAAAAAAACAGGTAACCCCACATCAAACCGGCCAACTGTCGCCGTCCGCGGGGAAGCATTGCCACCAGAGCAACCGAAGCGAGCGCGAGCGGCCAAACATGACCAAAGTTCAGCGGCAGCCAGCGCAAAATTCCCGAAAGACGTTTCTGAACGTCATAATCCTCAAAATTAAATATTTCCCGCGCGCTGGCCAAATAGAGAAGTTTGCGGCCCATCAATGCCGCCCATGCTGAGGGGTCGGCTTTTATTTCTCCAATGGCACGGTTGAACCAATAGGCGTTGATGGCGCGAAAACGCCCCGTCTCCGCAGGAGGCACCGTCCCATCCCTGACAGCCTCTTCGTAACCCGCCTCTGCCAGTTCCCGCGTGGGATTGCCCCTTTGCGTCAATGAAAAGGTTTCCTGCAACAGGTAGCGTCCATTGGCCCCCTGCTTGTTGGCGTGATAAAAATTGTAGCCTCCCTGCCACGGCAGAACCATTCCCTCACCGCCAACCGCGTGATTCCGCCAATACACGCCTCCCATGGCCAGCAACGGAAACACACTGAACAACATTGCCCAAACCAAGCGCCGCCGGCTGCTCACGCGGTTAAACTGAACACGCCATCCTCGCCAATTCCACCCGAGCACCCAGACCACCAGAAAGGGCAGCGTTAGCAGGATGGTTGGGCGGTTCAGCCAGGCGAGCATGGCGCAGATGCCCGCCAGCAAAACCCATTTCCATCCGTTTTTTGGGTGAGCAGATGTCTTGGACCGGACCATCGCCCAGAGCATTGCTGACTGAAGAAACACCGTCAGGAAATCAAGCACCAGGGTGTGTTCCAGGCGTATCAATGGGCCGTATCCCGCGACAATCACCGCGGCGAGCATTCCCGCGAGGCGTCCACTTTTGGCCTTCGGGCTCGAAGTCATTCGCCGGGCGGTGTCGTAAGCAATCAAGATCAAAAAGGCACCCAAGAGATGCTGAACCGCCCGCGCCAGCCAGAGCCATCTCTCGCCTGCCACCGCCATCATCCCGGCCAGATAAAAGGGATACAACGGCGCCTTGAACAGCGGCTCCTTGCCGAGCCCTTCCCCGGCCAGCAACCGCTTGGCCGCAACGGCCATTTCCTGCTCGTCCAGGAACAATTGGTAAAACAGCACCGATGTGTTTTGCTGCTCGGCGAGATAGGCCAACCGGAGGATCAGTCCCAGTCCCATGATCAGGAGCGGCACTTTCCAATAGTGATTTCGAGCTTGGTCCACAGTCTGGTTTCTGCGCGGCCCAGATTCCACGTCGTGATAACGGTCAACGCGCGCCTCACTGTAGTGGAAATGCCACCTTTTCGTAAAGCAGGCCCAAACCCCACCTGATGGCTTCCGCTGCCGCAATCACCAACACCAGCATCACCATTGGTGCCAAATCAATCCGCCCTGCCCGCAGCGGCAGTCCAGAAAGCCCTTTCAACAAATTCCGCCCGGAGCGGTCAATGAACGTCCATAAAGGCGAGGCTCCAAAATAAATGTAACTGTTAAGCAAATAAAGGATCAGCAGCCCCGCCAGGACATATTTCCAGACCAGATAAACGGCGGCACCCATGACCCCCCCCTGCCCTGCCAGCGAACCAAAGGAAGAAACACCAGGCAAAATGCCCATCGCCTTGAGTCCAGGATACAACACCAGCCAGATGACGAAAACCCCAGCAAATGGCAAACTCCATTGGATCAACACCGGCAACCGCCCCAAACCGCCAAGCAGCGCTTGAACAACCCGCTGAACCGGATCGGATTCCATCCGCCGCCGGTTCAACGCCGAAAAGATCAAAAGGGTCATGTACAGCCACAAAAGGGCATAGCCAAAGCTCAGTGTGGAAAAGGTCAGCATCCGTCCCAGATCGTCGCTTCGAAACGGCAGGGAAATGATTCCCAACGGAATGCGCGCCACCCAGTGGACGCCAGAGCCGATCTGCCAGTAAATCACCGCGCGGATTCCGATGAGCAAAGCCAGCGCCATCGGACCAATGAACCGTGTCCATGCCGGCCGCACTCGGCGGTGCGACACAGCCATGAGCAGTCCCGGGGCATTGGGCTGCGGATTTTTCTCCAGCCATTTAAACCAGATCAACAACCCGGCCAGATTCAAAATAAAGTCAACGTAAGCCATATTCGGCAACCAATCCGGACAGGTTGCAGACCCGTCCGGCGCGGCATCGTAGGCAAAGCCTGCCCTGCCGCAACGCCAAAAAAGTTGTTGCCGCTCTCCCGCATCCGACTCTAGCCTTGGGCCACTTTTCTTTATGTCCGACAAAACTTTCAAATACGTTCAAAATCTCTGGAATGACGCCGAGGCTTCGAAACTGGACCCTGTTGGCCGTCTCATTTACCGCTCCAACAAGCTGGGCAGCGACCAGCGCATCACCAACACCGGCGGCGGCAACACCTCGTCCAAACTGGCCGAAAACGACCCGTTGACCGGCGAGCAATCCCAGGTGCTCTGGGTCAAAGGCTCTGGCGGCGATTTGCGCACCTCCACGCGCGAAAATTTTTCCTCCCTTTACCAGGACAAGCTGCTTTCGCTGCAAAAGGTATACGCGGCCCGCGCAGACAAGGGCCTCAAATCCGCCGCTGAGGATGACATGGTGGCGATGTACAATCATTGCACCTTCAACCTCAATCCACGCGCCAGTTCCATTGACACGCCGCTGCATTCGTTCATTCCCGCCCCGCACGTGGATCACACCCACCCGAACGCCGTCATTGCCGTGGCCGCTTCGGAGAATTGCCAAAAGCTCACGCAGGAAATTTACGGCGGCGACATGGCCTACGTGCCGTGGATGCGTCCCGGCTTCGAGTTGGGCCTGGCCATGCAGCAGATCTGCCGCGACAACCCGAACATTCGCGGCATCATGATGGGCCAGCACGGGCTGATCAACTGGGCCAATGACGACAAGGAATGCTATTTCGCCTCTCTGGAACTCATCGAGCGCGCCGCCACTTACATCGAGAAAAAATATGCCGACAAAGGCGGGGACAAGGCGGCGTTCGGCGGCGCACTTCATCAAACCCTGCCCGAGGAGGCGCGCCGCAAGGTGTTCGCAAAGCTGCTTCCGTGGCTGCGCGGCCAGGTCAGCCAGCAAAAACGGTTCATCGGCACCGTCCAGGACGACGAGAAAATCCTGCGTTTCGTCAATTCCAAGGACGCACCTCGCCTGGCCGAGTTGGGCACCAGTTGCCCGGATCATTTCCTGCGCACCAAGATCAAGCCGCTTTATATTTCGCTGACAGACGGAGAATCGCCGAAGGATTCCTCCGATACGGCGGTGGAATCCTTTGTCGCGAAGTTGAAGGAGAAATTAGCCGCTGGTTTGGTGAAGTATCGCGCTGACTACGCCGACTACTACAACCGCTGCAAGCGGCCCAACTCACCGGCCATGCGCGACCCCAATCCGACGGTCATTCTCATCCCCGGGCTGGGCATGATTGCCTGGGGCAAGGACAAGAGCGAGTCGCGCGTCACAGCTGAATTCTACAACTGCGCCGTTGAAGTCATGCGCGGTGCCAAGGCCATTGACCGTTACATCGCCCTGCCGCAACAGGAGGCGATTGACATCGAGTACTGGCGGCTGGAGGTGGCCAAGCTTCGCCGCATGCCGCCGGAAAAGGAACTGGCCCGCCAAGTCATCGTGGTTGTTGGGGCTGGCTCGGGCATCGGCAAGGAAGTGGCCCACCGGTTGGTGAAGGAAGGCGCGCACATCGTTTGCGTGGACCTCAATGCCGACGCCGCAAAGGCCACCGCCAAGGAGATCACCGACACATACGGTTTGGGCATCGGCGTCGCCGGCACCGGAATTTCCAACTGCGGCCCGGCCATCGGGTTGTCCTGCAACATCACCGACCGGGCGAGTGTCCGCGCCATGCTCGACCAGGTGGCCCTGGCCTACGGCGGTTTTGATTCCATCGCGGTCACGGCGGGGATTTTTGTGCCGCCCGACACCACCGGCCACATTCCCGACGACAAATGGGCGCTGACCTTTGCAATCAATGTCACCGGCGCTTACATCGTGGCAGACGAGGCCGCCAAGACATGGAGGGAGCAAGGCATCAAGGGCAACCTGGTGTTGACCACCAGCGTCAACGCCGCCGTCGCCAAAAAAGGCTCCGTCGCCTACGACACCTCAAAGGCCGCCGCCAATCATCTGGTCCGCGAACTGGCCATCGAATTGTCGCCGCTGGTCCGCGTCAACGGCGTCGCTCCCGCCACCGTGGTGCAGGGCAGCGCCATGTTCCCGCGCGATCGCGTGATTGCGAGCCTGGCCAAATACAACATTCCCTACACCGACGACGAATCCACCGAGTCACTGACCGGAAAGTTGTCCAAATTCTACGCCGACCGGACGCTGACCAAGAGCCCCATCACGCCCGCCGACCAGGCCGAGGCGTTCTTCCTGTTGCTGACCAATCGATTGAGCAAAACCACCGGCCAGATCATCAGTGTGGACGGCGGATTGCATGAAGCGTTCCTGCGGTAAGCTAGGGTTTATTTAACGACTAGTCCCGGCTTGGTTTCCACACCGGCCCGGGACTTTTTAATTTGCCAAAAATAAAATGTAGAAGCGGTCACCGGTAAGGCTGATGCAGTTGAACGGCCTCGGCCCTTTTCTTCACTTTAATGTTCAAAAACTCGACGCCAACGGAGAAGGCCATCGCGAAGTAAATGTAACCCTTGGGAATGTGCTGATGGAACCCCTCGGCCACCAGCATGCAGCCAATCAAAATCAAAAAGCTCAGCGCCAGCATCTTCACCGTGGGATGACGGTCTACAAACGCGCTGATCTGGTTTACGAATAAAAACATGACCGCCATCGCGATCATGACTGCGGCCACCATGACCGGCACCTGCTTGACCATTCCGACCGCCGTGATGACCGAGTCCAAAGAAAACACAATGTCCAACATCATGATTTGAAAGATCACCGCGCCGAAAGTCGGTGGAATTTTCCGGGTCACCTCGCCATCCTCCCCTTCAAGTTTCTCGTGAATTTCAAAGGTGCTCTTGGCCAATAGGAACAGTCCGCCAATGATCAAAATCAAATCGCGTCCGGACACGGCCAGGTCAAAGGCAAACCGCGTGCCTTCAAAAAATTTTGGTTCCCAGAACGGTTTCTCCAGTTTCACCACCCACGCCAGCCCAATCAAAAGCAGGATGCGAGCCACCAAGGCAACGGCCAGCCCCGTTTTTCGGGCACGGGCCTGCTGTTCCTTGGGCAGCTTGCCGCTGAGAATGGAGGTGAAGATCAGGTTATCAATGCCGAGCACAACCTCCAGCAACGTCAGCGTCGCCAGGGCAATCCAGATCTGCGGGTCTGTCAGCCAGTTCAGTTCCATGCGGCGGACTATTTCCCAACCCCACGCGCGGGTCAATCCCGTTGGAGCCGATGAATAATGCCCTGCTGCGATACGCTTCCGCGGCATAAATCTGGTTGAAATCACGACTGCCAATCTTCAGATTACCGCCCATGCAATCAGTATTTACAGGTCCAGTTTACGTGGTGCGCGACAACATAGACACCGACCAGATCATTTCCGCCCAGTACCTGAACCTCGTCCCCACGATCCCCGAGGAATATGAAAAGCTCGGCAGCTACGCCCTGGCGGGTTTGCCGGAATCCCTTTACCCCGTTCGCTATGTCAAGGAAGGCCAACTCGACAGCGATTATCCCATCGTGGTGGCCGGCCGCAATTTCGGCTGCGGCAGTTCCCGTGAGCACGCTCCCATCGCCATGGGCTCGGCCAACTGCAAGCTGGTGCTGGCCGAAAGCTTCGCCCGAATCTTTTTCCGCAACTGCGTGGCCACCGGTGAATTATACCCTTGCGAAATCGTGGACCGGCTCTGCGACGTCCTGAAGACCGGCGACGTGGTGACCGTGGACCTTGATGCCGCCACCGTAAAGGTGGAAGCCACCGGCACCGTTTACAAATTCAAGCCGTTGGGCGACGTGCGCCCGGTGGTGGGCGCCGGCGGGGTGGTTAACTACGCGCGCCAATCCGGAATGATCCCCGCAGGAAAATAAAGGTCCGGCCTGCCCTGGTTTAAAGCAACTTCCTCAAGTGCCACCCGTCTTTGGCGACAACACCAGGACGGGTGGTTTTTCGCGCTCAAGCGGGTTTTCCTCAAATCCGCCCTCTTCCAGTTTATTTAACCAATGGCTGATTAAAGCCAGCACGGCGGCGATTTCGAGCCCGTGATGTAGTGCGGGATATTGCTCCAGATTTCGACGCGCCAGCAAAAACAACGCCGCCGAAGGCCGCAACCGCGGCCGCTGCTCCGAGTGCTTCTGAAGATGCACAAAGGCGCCGGCCAATTGAATGAGCCCCTTGTAAAAGGCGTAATCGGGGCTGTTCCGGTCGGCCAGCCAAAGGTCCTCCAGCACGTCATGCGCCTCGTAAAACAGTCCGCGGTTAAAGCAATCAAAGTAGCCAAGGTATCGGGCATCCCGATCTCCGCCGTGCCATTGCCGCGCCATTTCCGCGATTTTAAGGCTCTTTTTGGTCACGGGTTGAAAATAGGAGAATTGATGCAACTTTCAAAACAGTAAACGACTTACCTGTCAAACAGCCGAATTTGGATAAAATATGAACGGAAAGCGTGTCTGAAGTTCGGCTTCAACTTTGCATCCGTTTCGGGCACTCTGCGCCCCCATAACAACGGATGATTCCTTCAGGTAAACCAATGCGACTGTTGCTGGCCATCGCCGGCGGCCTTTCCATTGCGGCGGCTTTTCCCAAATTGTGCCTGGCCGGGCTGGCGTGGATTGGTCCCGGATTGATTCTCGCGGCGACCGAGGGATTGAAACCCGGCAGCACTTTTCGTCTGGGATTCCTGGCCGGGCTGGCGTGGCATCTGGCGGCGCTTTATTGGCTGTTGTTGATACCCTTCCGGGTGCATGGCTTTCCGTTGGCGCCCATCACCGGATGGCTCGCGTTAAGCGCCTATCTGGCGTTGTTCACTGGATTCTGGGCCTGGGCCTGCCACGGGATGCTCCGCGCCATACAGCGCGACAAATTGATGGAAAGCGGTGAGAATCTTTCCTGGCTGCGACGCACACTGTGGGCGGTTTCCTGTGCGGCATTGTGGGTGGCACTGGAGGTCATTCAGTCACGATTGTTCACGGGGTTTCCTTGGAATCTGCTCGGCGCATCGCAGTTTCGCCTGACGCCGTTGATCCAAATTGCCTCGGTGACCGGCGTGTATGGCGTTTCCTTCCTGATTGTCTGGTTTTCAGGTTCCCTGCATTGGGCGGTCAAATCTCTAATAACACGGCCCGGTTCTCTCCGCCGCGTCACGGTTGAAGTGGTGGCGCCTCTGGCTGTCATCGCGCTGATGGTGTCCTGGGGGTTCAACCGAATGACCACTTTTCGCGCAAAAGAAAAAACCATTACCGCCGCTCTGATTCAACCCAGCATCGAGCAGGAGGTCATCTGGAATCCCGACTTGAACGAGGAGCGGTTTTCGCTCCTGATGCAGCTGTCCAGGGACGCCTTGACCAACCCGAATGTAAACGTGCTCGTCTGGCCCGAAGCCGCGTTGCCGGAGTTCACCGAAGAGAATTTTCGGGCGATCACTAATCTGATTGCCAGTCATGGAGTCTGGATGGTTCTGGGCGCAGATGACGCCGAGCGCGTGGAGAATGCGGGGGAAGCCGGAGGCTACCGGTATTTCAACGCGTCGTTTCTGTTCAACCCGGAGGGCAAATACGCCAGCACCTACCGCAAGCGGCGGTTGGTCATTTTCGGAGAGTATCTGCCGCTGGAAAACTGGCTGCCCTTCCTCAAATGGTTTACTCCGGTACGCGGCGGGTTCACGCCCGGCAAGGGTCCCGTTCATTTTTCCATGGGCAACCTGGATACAACCGCATCGGTTTTAATTTGCTTTGAGGACGTCTTCCCGCACCTGGCTCGCCACTATGCGGATGAGCAAACGGACTTCCTCCTGAACCTGACCAACGACGGCTGGTTTGGCGACAGCGCCGCGCAATGGCAACACGCGGGAAGCGCGATATTCCGCGCGGTGGAAAACGGCCTGCCGCTGGTGCGCTGCACCAACAACGGATTGACCTGCTGGGTGGATGCCTTCGGGCGGTTGCGAGAAATTTTTTCCACGCACGGCGGAAACATTTACGATCCTGGATTTTTGCTGGCCGACATTGCGATTCACCGTGACTCGGGAATTCGCCCGACATTTTACCATCAGCATGGCGATGTTTTTGGCGCCGGCTGCCTGGCGTTTTCGCTTCTGGCGGGAATGAGTTGTGCGGCCCGGCGCAAACTCAAGCGCGGCGGCGCACAAGGAAAACCGGAATAGAGCCGTATTTCTTGGCCAAGCGTTTTTGTCCGACGTAATCGCAGACAAACTCCTTAACTCCATCCGCAGCGGACAGCGCGGCGCACGCTTGGCTGGCGCAAATCTGGCCCTCTTCCACCACGGGTTCGATCCGCGCGGTACGATTGACGTGCGAACCCATGAAGGTGATGCGGCGCAGCACCGGGTCGAACACGGGGAAGGCCGGACCGGCGTGCAAAGCAATCCGGATGTTCATGTCGTTGGGCAGCCCCTTTTGAGCCCAGTTGGTCGCGCTCACAAAGTCCCGCAGGTTCAGCGCGAAAATGCCCGCATCGGAGACATGATCAAACACGCAATGGATGGCGTCGCCCCAGGTGTTCCGCACAATCGGCGGCTTTTTCATTGAGTCCATCAACATGGCCACGCTGCCCAGAAAATGCTGCACAAAGGCAGGAATGCGATCCTCGGAAAGCTTGGTGTAGCCTTTGATGTCCGCAAAAAGCATGGCTTTAATTTCTTGCGGGGAGACCTCGATGGACAAGGGATCCATTGCGCCGGAAAACGGTTGTGACTCAGACACCGCAGACTCTGGCAGCGGGCTTTTGCGCGAACCTTCCCTGACCAATGTGTCCAAGGGGACCACTTCGACCGATGTGTCGCGCTCGTTCCAGAAGCGTACAAAGTGCTCCGTGCCGCCACGGCCAGCCCCCTGTAGTCCGTCCCAAACGGAGAAGCGAATAACATCGAGACCCAAAAAATGGCCCTTGAGCAACGCCAGTCCCATCAGCACCTGGTTGCAGTATTCGTAGGCGGCGGCGTCGCTGGGAGCGCCCATCTCGTCGAGGACGGTCACCGTGGCAGCGTTGTTAAGAATACGCTCGAATCGTTCCCCGTAATCAGTGCCAGGAATGAAATCCACGCTGGCGAGCTTGAAATCCTCTTTGCCAAACGGCAACACGATGTTGATCTCACCTCCGCGGTCAAGGATAGCCTCCGCAAAGATCATGTCCGCGCCGCAGGCCAAGGAAGAAAAGCCAACCAAGGCATTGAATTGGTTCAGCCGCGTTTCCACTTCCAGGCGCACGCGACCCTCCAATGCATGGGGAAAACGCGGTTGTTGCCGGGTCAACCGGTCAAACATATGCCCGGCGCAAACCACGATGCGCGGCAAATGAAAACAATGATCGAGCCGGTTCGATGGCTCGCCCAGCTTTTCCAACAACAATCTGGCCTGGTCGCGGGTCCGGTTCAGAATCACCCAGCTTTGCGCTACGTTCCCCGCTTTGGTGTAATGCTCCTGAGCAGCGGCGATGTCACCCCGAATCAGGTCGGACTCCGCCAGCGTGGCCATCAGCCAGTAATACTCGTCGGAATCCGGCGAAAGATCCCGCAGGCTGGACTGGCAGACCTGCGCTACTTCACCGGCCAGTTGGTTCGCCTTATCCCCGTCGCCGCAAATCAACCCCAAAGCCGCCGCGTTGATGCCCGAGTAATACCCGTGATGGCGCCGGTAAGCCTCTGTGTATAATTCGTATGCGGCCTTCAAATGGATGGCCTTGTCCCGGGAGTCCGTGGAAAGCAGCCAGAAGTCCTTGTGCGTGCGTGCCAGAATGCCGAGGGTCTCTTCGTCGTTGTGGCCGGAAAGCCTCAATTGATCGAGCATTTCATTGGCGCGCTTGGTCGCTCCCGTCCGGGCCAGGGCCAAGGCCTGCAACTGCATCAACCGCAAATCCTGCTTGAACACCGCCAATCCCTCTTCGGCGATGTCAAACGCCAAAAACGCCTCTCCCAGCTTCAAAGCGGCATCCACGGAGCGCCGGTAAATTTCCACGCCCCGAAACCAGACAATCGGCAGGCGGGCCTCCCAAAGCTGACGCAGTTCCGCAGCAGTCAGTTTCGGTTTTTTGATTTGTGCCACGATTCGCCGGTGCCTCTCGGAGGGATCCATCTCCGCAAGCGAAGTGTCGCTTGACGCAATTTTGGCCTCAAATTCCGGGCGCAACAGGCCGAAGGAGAAGGCCATTTTAATGGTTTCCAAGGCGGCATTGCGATCCAGTTCTTTCTCCGACTCCGGCAGTTCCTTGTAAGGAATCAAAAGAGGATGCTCCTTGCGCTCTTCGTCCCGGACGGCGCCCCATTTCCATCCCTCGGCCATGCGACGGCGCGCCCACAGATCATGGGTATTTTCCGCCAGCAACTCAGTGAGTTTAACGATGTCGGCGGGTAGCGCGAACTGTGAAGTGTCTAAGGGATCAGGCGCATAGCGGTCACGATACCCGGGGGGCTTTGAAATCTCCGAGGATTGGGGCGCCAACCCGGATCCAGTTGCACTGGAATTTACAAGACGTTGGGAGATTTCTTCCACAGACGAATCATCTATCAAATGCGGGTCTTTGTTGGGAGCAAAAAGAATTCCAGGAAACCCGCCGTGTCACCGCTGGAATTCGGGCTGTTTCAACAACCTGCTCCAAACTGCCTCCTCGTCGGCACCTGATGGCCAAGGAGTAAACCCAAACTTCAAGTAAAGGCGGATGGCGAGAATCCGTGCGCTGGCGGTTTTCAAAAAAACCTGACGATGTCCCAACTCCCGCAACCGTTGGCAGAGAACGCTCAACAGGGTCTGACCGTGTCCCCTGCCCTGCGCTTCCGGCAACACCGCCAGCCAGTGAATGCGGCCCATGGGGGAATCGGGCCTTTCTACAAACCAGGCCGCGCCCGTGCCTATGGGCCTGTGCTGTGCATCCTCCAAGAAGCAGATTCTCTGCCCCAGCGATTCTCCCGCCCCGCCGAACTGGCTTTGAAACAAGTTCCTGGTGATCCGGTTAAAATAATCGGCCTCGCTTTGAATTTGGGCCCAATTCGCTTCATCCCCGGGCCGAAACCAGCGGATCGAATAACCATTCCGGGGCAACAGAAGGGGCAGATTTGACAGATGCTCACGGCGCATTCTCAGCGGTATATTTTCCTTCAGGTCAGACATGATGGACATATTGGGTTTTTCCCCGAAAAAAACCTTGTCAGGGCAAAGGTCCGGCGGATAACTTCTGCGCCCTATGAAAGTTGAGAAAGTCGATTTCTACGGCCACGTCCGCCAATACAACAACATCAAAGCTGAGATTGATGCCAACATCAAGACTGTCATTGAGAGCGGCCAGTATGTCATGGGCCCCATGCTCAAGAAGTTCGAAGGTGAACTGGCAGCCTACAGCGGCACCAAATACGCCATTGGCCTCGCCAACGGCACCGACGCCATCTGGCTCGCGCTGATGGCCTTGGGCATCGGTCCGGGCGATGAGGTTATCACCCATCCCAACACCTTTTTCGCAACCGCTGAAGCCATCTGGATCGCCGGTGCCACTGCGGTGTTCGTCGATTGCGACGAAAACACGCGCTGCATTGACCCGGCCAAGATTGAGGCGGCCATCACGCCCAAGACTCGCGCCATCATCCCCGTTCACCTCTACGGCCAATGCGCTGACATGAAGGCCATTCGCAAGATCGCCGACAAGCACAAGCTGGCGGTCATCGAAGACAACGCCCAGGCCATTGGCGCCCACGGCGATGGCTTCAAGATCGGCGAACTGAGCGATGCGGCAACCACTAGCTTCATCATTCAGAAGAACCTCGGCACCTTCGGCGACGGCGGCGCTTTGGTGACCAACAACGCGGAAATCGACGCCAAGGTGCGCAAGCTTCGCAACCACGGCTCAACCCAGCGCAATGTTCACAGCTTCGGTTTCAACAGCCGTCTGGACGACATTCACGCTGGCGTTCTCAGCGCCAAGCTCAAACACATCGACGCGGGCAACGATCTGCGCCGCAAGTGGGCCGCCCGTTACACCGCCGGTCTGAAAGGCTGCAAGCACTTCTCGCTGCCTTACGAGAAACCCGGCTACCGCCATGTGTTCCATCTTTACATCCTGGAAACCCATGACGCCTCCAAGCGCGATGGCTTCCTCAAATTCCTCAATGACAACGCGGTGGACGCCAAGACCCACTACTCGATCGCCATCCACAAGCAGGCTGGCTATCCGTGGTGCAAAGAGGCCCGCATCGTCGGCGACGTCAAGAACGCGGAAAAGAATGCTGATTCCTGCATCAGCCTGCCGATGTTCCCCGAAATGACGGCCGAGGAAGTGGACTTTGTCATCGAGAAGGTCGTTGCCTGGGACAAAGCTCAAGGCTAAGACAATTCCAATTCAACCACGTTGAGGGGCGGAAACGCCCCTCAACTATTTGAACTACGGGCAACCCAGGGCGTTGGCGCTTCAAGAGACTTTTAATTTCCTAAGAACATGAGCAAAACCTACAAAGTCGTTGTGGTCGGAGTTGGCAAACGCGGCATGCATCACGCCGCCACCTTCAAGGCCAACTCCCGTTTTGAACTCGTCGGCATTGCCGGACGCGACAAAGCCAAGCTCGACGCTGCCGCCGCCAAACTGAATGGCGTCCAAGCCAGCACCGACATCGCCGGATTAACCAAATCGCTCAAACCGGATGTCTTCTGCTTTTGCACGCCTCCGTCCGTGCGCACGGACCTGATCCAACTCGGCGTCGAGGCTGGCGCCAAGCTGATTGCCTTTGAAAAACCCGTCGCGCTTTCCACCGCCGAGGGCATGACCATCAAAAAACTGTTGGATGACAGCGGCGTCAAGGGCGTCGTCAGCCATCAGCACCGCTACGGCATCCATTACCGGAAGGTAAAAGAAATCATCGCCAGCGGTGGGTTGGGACGCATTCACACCGTTTACGGGACCGCCACTGGATGGATGTCCCACATGATGAGCCATCTGATTGATTACACCCGTTGGTATAACGGCGAAGCTGAGGCCGAATGGGCAATTGCTCAGGCCGCAGGACGCAGCAAACTCTCCGACAACCATCCCTCTCCCGACCACATTGCCGGGTTTGTTCAGTTCTCCAACGGCGTTCGGGGCGTTTATGAATGCGGCGCGGGTGCTCCCGACCAGCCGGAAGTCGGCAAATGGTGGGGCAAGAACCGGATCGGCGCTCAGGGAACCGAAGGCTTTGCCGAAGTGCTGACCAATGGCGGCTGGCGCGCCGTCACCAAGTCCGGCGGCTTCCAGAGCGGCGAAGGCGCGATGAACTACGACCAGGACATGCCGCCTTACATTCAGGAAATAGCTGACTGGCTGGACAACGACGCCAAAGTGCACCAGTGCAACTTCAACAGCGCCTACAAGGGTTTGGAAATTATGATGGCCCTTTGCCGTTCGGTAGTTGAAGGCGGGCAAATTCAGTTGCCACTCAGTTCGGGCTCGGACGAAATCGCCGCCCTCAGGGAGAAACTGCCTGCCAAAAGGGTCCTGTTCGGATTGACTGACAGCGCCAAGGAATATCCTCAGTAAGCTTCAGCCTCGACTAAAATTCTTAAACTGCTTAAACCGTTACACGAACTTGTTGTAACGGTTTAATTTTTCATCATGGAAGTCATCATTCAGCGGGACAAAGAAGCAGCCGAATCCTTGGTGGCGCGCATCATCGCCAAGGAACTTCGCGCCAATCCCCACTTGGTTCTCGGACTGGCCACCGGCCAGACCATGGAACGCGTTTACAGCCATCTGGCGCGGCTTCACAAAGACGAAAACCTCGACTTCTCACTCTGCCGCACCTTTAACCTCGACGAATATGTCGGGCTGTCGCCGGACGACCCACATTCCTATCGCTACTACATGACCGAACACCTCTTTCGGCATGTGAACATTGACACTCGGAACACGCATCTGCCCAATGGGCTGGCAAAGGACCTCGATGCCGAATGCAGGAGCTATGAGGACACCATCCGGCGCAATGGTGGCATCGACCTGCAACTGCTCGGCATCGGCAAGGCTGGCCACATTGGCTTCAATGAACCCCTCTCCGCCCTGCTCTCCCGCACCCGCGTCAAGGCGCTCACCCCCACAACCGTTGCGCAAAACGCCCCGTTGTTCAGCAGCCCTGACAAAATGCCGCGCCGCGCCATTACCATGGGCGTCGGCACCATTCTTGAGGCGCGCCGTTGCATTCTGCTCGCCACCGGCCACTCCAAGGCCGAAATGATCGCCAAGGCCGTGGAAGGTCCCATCACCTCCATGATTTCCGCCACTGCGCTGCAACTGCACAAGCGCTGCACCGTCGTCGTGGACGAATCAGCCGCCGCCAGCCTTCAGGCCAAGGATTATTACCACTGGATATTCAACAACGAACCGGAGTGGCAGGAGTTTCGATGAACCGAAAATCTCCCGAATCTCCCGTCAGTCAGAAAATCCCATCCCTTTAAAATAAAAATGCACGCACGGCCTAAGTAAACAGCCAAACCAAACACCCCATCACAGGCCTGAAATTTGGATCCT
>CALJZV010000236.1 GCA_937983475.1 uncultured Verrucomicrobiales bacterium | reverse complement strand
TGCGGGCTGCCTTGCCATCCAACCGTTTCCTCGAAAACAGGACGCCCACGGAATTTTCAGACAGGCTCTAAGTTTCTGATCCTTCTGGGAACGGTGCTGCTGTGCGCGCTTCATGCCACAATTGCCGCGCCCAAAACCACGCCTCCCAACGTGCTGTTGATCATCACCGATGACCAGGGCTACGGCGATTTGAGCCTGCACGGGAATTCCATCCTGAAGACGCCAAACCTGGACCGCCTTGGGCGCGAGAGCGTCCGCTTTGACCGGTTTTATGTCAGCCCCAACTGCGCGCCGACCCGTGCGGCCCTGCTGACCGGGCGTTATCCTCTGCGCACCGGCGTCTGGGGTGTGACCGGTCGACGCGAGGTGATGCGCAGCGAGGAAGTGACCATCGCCGAGGCGTTGCGCGCGGCAGGGTATCGCACCGGCATTTTTGGCAAGTGGCACAATGGCGCTCATTTTCCCAACAATCCGCAGGGCCAGGGCTTCGATGAATTTTTCGGGTTCGCCGCCGGGCACTGGAACAATTACTTCGACGCGGAACTGGAGCATAATGGGCGCACGGTTCAGACGCGCGGCTACATCTCTGACGTGCTGACCGACGCCGCCTTGAAGTTCATCGAGAAGAATCGCCGCAAACCCTTCTTCTGCTACGTGCCCTACAACGTGCCGCATTCGCCCTTTCAGGTGCCCGACCGCTATTTCGACAAATTCAAGGCCGCGGGTCTTGATGACCAGCTGGCGAGCATTTACGGCATGTGCGCCAACATGGATGACAATGTCGGCCGTCTGCTGGCACGGCTCGATGAACTCAAGCTGGCCGACAACACGATCGTCATTTTCCTCACGGACAACGGCCCCAACGGCGAGCGCTTCAATGACGGCATGCGCGGACGCAAGGGCAGCGTCCACGAAGGCGGTTGCCGTGTGCCGTTTTTTGTACGGTGGCCCGCGCAGTTGAAGCCCGCGCTGGTGCGAGAAATTGCCGGGTATGTGGATGTGTTTCCAACGCTTGTCGAGCTGTGCGGCGTCCCGATGTCGGCGACGCTGCCGCAGGATGGGCGCAGCCTGGCGCCGCTGCTGAGGGCCGTTTCGAAGGGCGTTCCGTCGGACTGGCCAGAGCGAATGCTTTTCACCCATCACGTTCGCGGGGCCACCGCGCCGCAGATGTTTCCCGGCGCGGTGCGCACGCAAATCCATCGCGCGGTTTACGAGGGCGGCGCCTGGCAGCTTTATGACATGGTTGCCGATCCCGGGCAGAAGCGCGATTTGGCGCGCGAACATCCTCAGACTGTGGAGAAATTAAGCCGCGCCTATGAAGACTGGTTTCGCGACGTGACCCGCCTGCAAACTGAGCTGCCGCCCATCCAGGTGGGGCACCGCCAGCAGTCGGAAGTGTGGCTGCGCGCGCCGGAGGCCCTGATGGAGGGCGGCCTGCGGTTTTTCGCCAAAAGCGGCTTCGCCAACGACTGGATCACTGGCTGGACCAACCAGGCCGCCCGGGCATTCTGGGAACTGGACGTGGTCCAGTCCGGCACCTACGAGTTGACGCTGGGCTATCTCAGCGCGCCGGAAAACGCCGGTCCGCGCATCCGGGTGACTGCCTGCGGCAGCAGCCTGCAAAAACGTCTGCCGCCCGCGCCTGTGAAGGAAATAAAACTGCCCCATAGATCCGGCGACGGGAACACCTATGTGAACCGCCACTGGGCCAGCCTCAGGCTGGGGACGTTGCGTCTGGAAAAAGGCCGCACCGAGCTGGTGATTGAGGCCGTGAACAAACCCGGCCCCGAAGTCATGGACCTCAAACACATCGTGCTCAGGCGAGTTCGGTGACATTTAGCGGACTTGAAGCTCCATGCACCTGAAGTCAACAGTCCAATGTTTTGTTTTATTGAGCATCTTTACAGGTTGCACAGACAAAGAGCCAATCAGGACGCACAGCTTACAATCCGCCCGGAGCAATATCGTCGCTTCGCTTCCTGGCGGATGGAGCGTGATTTCTCCATCCTGGCAACAGGAACGATTAACGACCGCATACTTTGCTCATCCGCATGCGGAGGCATTTCTCTTGCTTGGACCTCAGAGCAACTACATCAGTTGGACTGATGCTCAGGACCGTTCCCATCGTGAACACATTGCCAAAGAGTGTCTTTACATCTGGCTGGTGCCAGGCGATTTCAAGCCACCCTTTCCGAAGTTCCCCAGCGAGCCATGGGGAGGAGGGCGGCTGTATTCCTCCAAGGGAATTAACGTTTATGGGTATAAGTCGCATCACATAGCAGACACAAATCGGATGAACGTAATCATGAAGAATGCCACAAGGGTGTCATCACCTGACATTCGGATTTCCTGGACGTCATGGCAGCAAGATATCAAATCGAGCCTGAAGGATTAATCGGGCTCGACACCGAGGCTCGTGAATTCACGAAGTCACTTCGTCGCTTCTTTTACGTTGCCCGTTATCGTGACGATGTTCTGTAGCCTGATTGTCGTAACAGGAAACATGCTGGCCAGACCGCTTGCCGCATAAATGGCAATTTGGGGTGTTGTTATTGCTTGCGTGGTTATTTTACGGCTCCCGCAGCTCAGGGATTTCAACCTGAAAGCTAAACTGTCCAGCAGGTTGGATAGTATTGTCCAAATCATTTCATCGAGCCCCTTGACGTTGCGTTCGGGGATGTTTTATTAGTTAAACACTTGTTTGAAACAAGTGTTTGAATTCCATGGCCTCCGGCACCCGAGAAACCATTCTGAACGCGGCGGAAAAGCTATTCGCGGAGCAGGGCTTCGATGCCACGTCGCTCCGGCAGGTCATCGGCGCCGCCAAGGTTAACATCGCCTCGGTGCATTATCACTTCGGCTCCCGCGAGGAACTGATCAA
>CALJZV010000235.1 GCA_937983475.1 uncultured Verrucomicrobiales bacterium | reverse complement strand
CTTCCGTCGCTGTGAAAAGCCATTCGTTCGGATGCACCCGATGTCGTCGAAGTAATAGGAGAAGTCAATTTAGGTGTCCGCCTCGAACTTGGGGCGGGCGTGCCGCGGCACAATGTGGTCCACCACGCTGTTCATCCACTCCTCGGTGGGCAGAGGCGCTTCAATGTCCACCAACTGGCGGGAAATGCGGAAAATAACTGGCGTGCCAACCTTGATGTGAATATCGGAGGCGCCACCCTGAACGGCGGCGGACAAAATCTTGTGGAACAATTCCATGCCCGGAATTAAAGGGAAAGCTACGAGGCGCGCAAAGCAGAAAGTGCGGCCAGGGAGGACTGGGACTGGCGCGAGATGCTGGTGAACAGCATGGATACCTTGTAGCCAGCGTGTCGTGTCCCATTGCAGGCCACAATCACCCCCGTGCAATTGATTTTGCGGCCGTGGCGCGGAGACTGAAGGCTGACGGTCATTTCCTTCCAGAGCGCCAAGGGCGTGTCGCTGTCAAATTCAATGCCGCCGCGGTGAATACGAATGGCGTTTGCGGGAAGTGAAAGCCGGGTTTGACCTGCTGCGGTAACCGGCAAGATGCCGTCAACTTTTCTCGCGCTCATGCGTATAGAGTAATCGGTGACTTCCCATGCGTCAAACGGCATCCCCGCCCAGGCTTGCTTCAGCTAAATCGAATACTTCTCGCTCTTCACTTGCCCGGCTCCTTGCCAATCGCCCGTCCCCGTCCTATGCTCCCCGCAGTCGAACGGCTCTAAACACTATGCCCGATCAACCCTATCTCCTCCTGGTGATATTCATCCTCGCGGCGATCGGGTTTGCGTTGCTGCCGCTGGGGGTTGCCGCGCTCTGGGCAAAGTTTTTTTCACCGGCGAAACCCGGCCCGGACAAAAACGCCACCTACGAGTGCGGCCTGGTTTCCAAGGGAGACGCCTGGGTGCAGTTCAAGTCGGAGTATTACCTTTACGGCATCATCTTTCTGATTTTCGACGTAGAGGTCATTTTTCTCATGCCCTTTGCCGTGGCGTTTGGCGGGCTCTCGGTCGGAGCCTTTATCGCAATGATGGTGTTTATTTTATTGCTGGTCGAAGGACTGGCCTGGGCTTGGGTGAAAGGCGTGCTGACGTGGAAGTGAGACAGAACCCGTGATGAGTGAACCATGAAAGCAGCAATGCAGGTTGCTTCTCGGCTCATGTTTTACGGCTCACGCATCAACGATTCAGGATTTTAAACTTTAGAAAAAAACCCGTGATTGACGAAGGACTCAAAAGCGAACTGAGCAAGCAGGGGATATTCACGACGACTTTCAACGAGTTGATCGAATGGGGCTACAACAAAGGGCGCGCCAATTCGGTCTGGCCATTGCAGTTTGGTCTGGCCTGCTGCGCCATCGAAATGATCGCTGCCTCAATGGCCCGTTACGACATCGCCCGCTTCGGCTCGGAAGTGTTCCGCCCGTCCCCACGCCAGGCGGACCTGATGATTGTCGCCGGCACGGTGACAAAAAAAATGGCGCCCCAGGTGGTCCGGCTTTACAACCAGATGCCCGAGCCAAAATACGTCATCGCCATGGGGGCCTGCGCCATTTCCGGCGGGCCGTTCAAGCAGGGCTACAATGTGCTAAAGGGCATTGACCGTTATATTCCCGTGGACGTGCATATTCCCGGTTGCCCTCCGCGCCCCGAGGCGCTGCTCCACGCGCTGATGACCCTGCAAAAGAAAATCGAGGAGCAGCATCTCACCGGCCCGCAGCAGGCGCGTCACCTGAATCCCGAGGCGCCCAGCGAATTTCCCGTGCCCGAATATGGCGAGCATGACTTGGTGCCGCCCAAAAATGAAGCCGTCTGGCAGCCGCCGAAACAGGCCAAGGACGACACCCAAGGCAATGTTTGAATGGAAACGCTCGAAGAAATAAAAGCCCGCATCGAAGCCGCTGTTTCCGGGGCTCAGCTTGAGATCCTTGCCAACGACAGTCCGTCGGGCCAGCGCTCGTTGCTGGTGGATGACAATCACGCCCTGACCGTCGCGATGTTCTTGAGAAACGACCCCGGCCTTCAACTGGATTACTGCTCCAACGTCACGGGCGTGGATTGGCCGGACAAAGTTGAAAAAATCAAAACCAAGGTCAAAAAGGTCGTGGACGGCGCGGAGCAGGAGGTTGAGGAAACCATTGAGAAAATGACGCCCGGCTTTTTGGAGGCGGTTTATCACCTCTATTCCATGTCGCTCAAACACGGCCCGGCGATCCTGCGTTTGCGCACAGAAAACCGGACCGACAAGGTGCACCTGCCTTCACTGACACCCGTCTGGCGCGGGGCGGAATTCCAGGAACGCGAAATCTTCGACCTTTATGGGATCGTTTTCGACGGCCATCCCGACCTGCGGCGGATACTCATGTGGGACGGATTCAAGGACCACCCCATGCGCAAGGATTACGTGGAGCCCGACGACTACGAATACGAGCCGACACCGCACGCTGAGGTGCTCGAGAAAGCCAGGGCGCATTTGCCGCAGCCACAACCCAAGGAGGCATCCGCATGAGCGCCACGGACCTTGCGGCAAATTACAACACCACCGGAAAACCGGACTCGGCGGACATCCAGAGCGACGTTCTTGAAGTCGCCATGGGGCCGCATCATCCCTCCACCCACGGCGTCTTCCGCATGGATGTTGCCCTGGAGGGCGAGCGCATCATCAAGCTCAAGCCGGTGTTCGGCTATCTGCCACGAAAAAATCGCCGAGAACACCAGTTATCTGGCCTCCATGCCCTACACCGACCGGCTGGATTACTTCTGCTCCATGACCAACAACTGGGCCTACGCACTGTCCGTGGAGAATCTCGCCGGGCTTCAGGTTCCTGAAAGGGCCGAGTACATCCGGGTCATCACCGCCGAGCTGACGCGCCTGCTCAACCACACCTGCCTGGTGGGATTCCTCCTGCAGGACATGGGCGCGCTGGGGACACCGCTGATGTACGCCTTTCGCGAGCGGGAGAAAATCCTCGACCTGTTCGAGGCGCTGAGCGGCTCGCGGATGATGTGCAATTACATGCGCTTTGGCGGCTGCCGCTGCGACCTGCCCGCCGGGTGGCTGGAGCAGGCCAAATTGGTTGTGGCTAATTATCCCCGGTTCCTTGATGAATTTGAACGGCTGCTCTCGGAAAATGAAATTCTCATCGCCCGCACCCAAGGCGTGGGCGTGCTGCCAAGGGAACTGGCCGTCAACGCCAGCGTGACCGGGCCAATGTTGCGCGCCTGCGGCGTCAACTACGACATCCGCAAAGTGGACAACTACGGCATTTACGACCGTTTCGAGTTCCGCGTGCCGCTGGGCGATCACGGCGACGTGTTCGACCGCTACATGATCCGGGTGCTGGAAATGCGCGAGTCGCTGAAAATCCTCAACAAGGCTCTGGCGGAAATTCCCGACGGCCCGGTTATCGATCCCAAGGCCAAGCTCCGCGGTTTCCGCCCTAAAGCCGGGGAGGCCTACGGCCGCATCGAGGCTCCCAAGGGCGAACTGGGCTTTTATTTGATCAGCGACGGAGGCCCCAATCCCTACCGCTACCGCGTCCGGCCTCCCAGCTTGATCAACCTGACCATCCTGGAGGACATGTGCCTGGGCCACACCGTTGCCGATGTGGTGGTGATCCTGGGGAGCGTGGACATCGTCCTTGGGGAGGTGGACCGGTGAAATTCAATGTTCATTGGCGCTTGTTTCGCCCAAAAGCGCTTTGGAATTTTTCCCAATCCTGCTAACCCTTTTACCCATAATTCATGCTCGGCACCGGCATCATCAAAGGACTCGCAGAAACGGCCCGGAACTTCATCGGCAGCTATGGCGATCCGGAGCGCCTGGTGACCGTCGAATACCCCGACCAGAAACTCCCGGCCAAGGAGAACGCCCGCAA
>CALJZV010000234.1 GCA_937983475.1 uncultured Verrucomicrobiales bacterium | reverse complement strand
GGACGCCTCCGCGCCGGACCTGACCGGATACGGCTCCCGCGACTGGCTGATCGGAATCATCAGCAACCCGGCGCACGAGCAGTTTTACGGCAAAAAGAACGACCGCATGCCGGCCTTTGCGGAGGAAGGGATTCTCGACCAGAAACAAATCGGCTTGATTGCCGACTGGCTGCGCGGCGACTGGTATGAGCCGTCGAAAAAAGGAAAAGGCCGTTAACAGGGAGTAGCTGAACTGGGCGCAGTGCGGACGCAGCCAGCGTTTACTTCTTTATTTTCTCATAAGGCACGTCAATGGCCAGCTTGCCGGGCCATTTCGCGGGCACGGGTTTTTCCAACGCCCAGAACACGGCGTTGACGACCGCCCGCTGAAACGCTTCCACCTGGAAATCCTCCGGATGCCCCAAAGTCGTGGTGAAGACTCGGCCACCTGCCTTGGTCTTCCTGGACCAGGCCACCGGGTTGTCCATGGCCGGCTTGTTGGGGTTGACCGCGCGCCCAAGCAACAGCGGTGTGGCGTCTGCCGGCGGATACTTCGGCAGGACATGGTAAAGCCAGGAGCGGACGTGAAACTCCTTGTCCACGCCATTCAAAATCGGATGCTCCCTGGCCTCCGGGATGATGGAAACATCGGTGCTGCATTGGTGCCCGTAGTGGGTGTGGCCGTGCGCGCCCCATCCTGGGGGCGATCCCAGCGCGAATTCGCCAAAGGCGTTCCAGCGCTCCAGCGCGTGGCCTTTGGGATAATTAAAAGCGTGTGTGATTGTGCGGAACCCGATAACGGGCTTGCTGGCGTCGGGATACGTTTGAATGTTCGACAATTGGTCTTGGTGTAATTGCCGCCAGCGCAGATAAAACACTGCCAAATCGGCTTTCTCCAAGGCTTCCAGCCCGGGAATGTTCTTTTCATACTGCTCATCGGGTTGTCCGTCGGGCCGCGCGGCTTGCAGGACAGTGGTCTTCAGGCCGAATTGCTTCTCCAGCGCCTCGGCCAGCAGCGGCATGGTTTTCTCCGAACGATATTCATGGTCGCCCACAACAAAGACCACATGTGGCTGCGCGGATGATGTAACCGCAGTTGCGAAAGCAAAGCAGGCTACGAAATGGAGACATCGGGTGATAATGGTTTGAAGCATGGTCGAATTTGAAAAGTTCGGCTGCATGAGCAACGGTTTACAATAAATGGCCCAAGGACTTTCCGGGTTTTATTCACCGCAGGCCAGAAAATTGTTTTTTCTATTCCGGGGGGCGGCCTCGTGTTAAATGCAGCATTACATATGCGCGTATTGATTGCGACGGTGACAGCGGGTGGCGGGCATCTCGCGGCAGCGGCCGCGCTGGAAGAGGCCTGGCGGGCGCAGCGTCCCGAGGATGTTTTGGAAAAGGTGGACGTGCTGGATTTTGCCTCGCGCCTTTACCGGAAAGTGTACACCGAGACTTATCTAAAGGTGATTGAACACGTGCCGGAACTATACGCGCTGGTCTTCAAGAAGACGGACAATCACAAGGAAGTGCAGAAGGCCACCAGCTTTCGCAGGACTTTTGCGCACCGAACCAACCGGGGATTCGCCAAATACCTCAAGCAATTCAAGCCCGATATCGTGCTTTGTCCGCATTACCTGCCGCCTGAAATTGTTGGTCATTTAAAAGCCAGGGATGGCGGTCCACAGCCGCTGACCCTGAGCATCATCACCGACTTCGAGGCTCATGCGTTCTGGCTGGAGCCGGCGGTGGATTTGTATTGTGTGGCCGCCGAGGAAACCAAGGGCAGTCTGCTGTCGCGCGGCATTCCAAAGGACCGGGTGGTGGTGACGGGCATCCCCATTTCCAAAAAATTCTCTGCGCCATTGGATCCGGCTGCGCTTCGGCGCAGCCTTGGATTGCGCGATGACCTTCCGGTTCTGCTCGTGCTGGCGGGCGGGTTCGGCATGGGGCCCATTGATGAAATTCTCCAGCAGCTCAATGGTGTGGAGCAGACAATTCACACTGTGGTGGTTGCTGGGCGGAATGAGGAATTGCGCGAGAAACTGGCCTCCAGGCTGCATCGCCATCCCGCCCGCGTGTTTGGATACGCTTCCAACATGCACGAATTGATGTCCGTGGCGGACCTGATCATTACCAAGCCCGGCGGCCTGACCAGCTCGGAGGCGCTGGCGATGGGCAAGCCGATGCTTATCGTCAGCCCGATTCCCGGCCAGGAGACGGCCAACAGCGATTTCCTGCTCGAGCACGGAGCCGCCGCCAAAGTCAACCGCGTGGAGGATGTTCCGTTTCGCCTTAATCAACTGCTGGGCTCAATTAAACTTGCCGAAATGGCCAAAGCGGCCAAGGCGTTGGGCCGTCCGCAGGCGGCGGAGGAAATTTGCCGCACTGCGGTCGCGAATTGGGAGAAGTATTCAGCGTCGCCCCCTGTGAGCGGGGAGCCGCAGACACCTTACCTGAAGCAGCGTTATCGCGCCGTGAGCAGCGGGCGGGCGGAGTGATCACTTCACTCTGTTCGGGCTGATCGCCCGTGAGCATTTCCAGCCATCAAAAAAGCCGCAGGAACAAGTTATTCCTTGCGCCATGAGAAAATTCATCACTTTTTTCACAAGTTGGAATAGGTCCACGCGCCCCGGTGAATGGTGGTGCCGTGATGGCCGTGCCGGTAATAACCGTCATGATGGCGGTTGAAATGTCCATAACCGTGGCGATAATGAGGTTTCGTCACAACATGCTTTTCCACCACGACCGTTGTCGGGCAGGCCGGAGCGTAAACCGGAGCATACACCGGCTGATACACCACGGGCGGAGGTGTGTACACCACAGCCGGAGGCGCGGTGTAAACAACTGTGGGCGGACAATAACGCGGCGCCGGCGTGTAGTGATATGTTCCAAACGACACGCTGAAGCCGACGTCGGCGCGTGCGCCGCACGCGGTGATTCCCAGAAGGGCAATGGCTAACAGAACATTGTTTTTCATAAGTGCTGATCGGATGTACGACCTTCAATGGATTAGACGACGGACATTTATATTTCTTCAAAAGACGGGCAACGAAGGGGCCGGTTTTCAGGGATTCGCTCAAAGGAAAATCGTGTGATTCCCAGCATGGCTTGCCGCTGCCGCCCGATATTTAGGCAGGGTTTGTTGTGGTGAGATGAATCCGCCATGAATCTGACCAATTTCAATTCCGCGGCTCCCTTGAACCATCCTCGCGAAGTAAAAAGCCCAGCCGCCGTCACTCATTCAGAACCGCAGAAAGGCCCCGTGAGCGTGAGCCGCTGGGCTCCTTTGTCCTTTCCCCAGCAGCGCGTCTGGCTGGCGCAGCAACTGCACCCGTGCAGTTCGGCTTACAATCTCGCGCGGGCGCTGCACTTGAAGGGCCCTTTGGACCGCTCTGCGCTGGAGCGCGGCCTGAATGAAATCATCCGCAGGCACGAGGCCTTGAGAACGGTGTTCGTCATGGAGGATGGCCTGCCTGTGCAGAAAATCAAACAGCCGGAGTCTCTGCGGTTGGAGGAGTTTTCCGTGCGCGGGTCCACATTGGCGGACCGCCTGGAACGCGCCCGGGAACTGGCATCGCACGACGCGGCCAGGCCGTTCGATCTGGAAACAGGTCCCCTGATGCGTGTGAAACTGTTTGATCTGGGAGAACAGGAACACCTGCTGGTTGTGGCTTGTCACCAAATGATCATGGACGGCTGGTCGTCGGGAATCCTGTTCTCCGAGTTGTCCCGCTTTTACCGGTTGTTTCGAGGCGAGCCGCTTGAGCCGCTTCCCACGCTTCCCTCACAGTACTCCGATTACGCGCGAAAGCAGCATCGGCTGCTGACACCCGACTTTCTGGGGCCGCAACTGGAATTCTGGAATGAACAGTTGCTCGGGGAAACAACGACCACAGAGGACGATGCGATTGCCCCGGTCCAGGAGCGCGGCGCCGGAACACATTGCCTGGTATTGAGTGAAGAAATGACTGCCTGCCTCCGCGCGTTCAATCGTCGCGAGGGCATGACGCTTTTCATGACACTGCTCTCGGCATACGTCGCGCTGCTGGGACGCCTGTGGAATCGACAGGAGTTGCGGATTGGAACCGCGGTTTCCGGGAGAAACCGTTTTGATGTGGAGCGCCTGATCGGCTCGTTCGCCAACACGCTTGTGCTTCGCGCCCCGGCACAGGAATCAGACACGTTCCGGCAGTTGCTCGAACAGGTGCGCGACACGGCATTGAAGGCGCATGCGCACAGCGATGTGCCTTACGTCACTTTGGCCGAGTCGCTGGAATTGCCGAGGAAAGGGCCGGACGCCCGCCTGTTTGACGCCTGGTTTTCCTTTCTCGACAGTTCAAGAGGCTTTCAAATGAATTCAGCCATGGCCTTGCCCGTGCATGTGCCCCCGTTGCAAACGCAAAATGACTTATCGTTGTTTGTGGCCGAAAAAGCCGTGACGGTTGAATGCTATTTTGAATTCAGAACCTGTCTGTTTGACGCGCAAACGATCCAAGGCCTCGCGTCCCAGTTCGAGAATTTCCTGAAGGAGGCCATGTTTAATCCTCGGGATACTCTGGGAGAGTTGTTCTGGAGAATGGATCTGGTGGGCGCAGGTGGCACGGGTCTGGACGACAGTGGGGGAGAAACGCTTCAGGGCTGGCTGGAGCATCACGCGCGACAAAAAAAAAAAAAAACCGCTGTTGTTTGTGGAAACCAGAAGCTGACTTACGAGGAATTAAATCGGCGCGCCAACCGGCTGGCGGTCCGCCTGCAGCAACATGGCGTCGGTCCCGAACAGTTGGTGGGCCTGTGCGCAGAACCAACGGCTGAGGCTTTGGTCCGCATCTTTGGCTTTCTTAAATCCGGAGGCGCTTACTTTCCGATGAATCCGGCCCAACCCGGTGATGCCATATGCGCACAGTTCGAAGCGGCTGGAGTTTCCCTTGTTCTGGCGCCGGAAAAGTTTCGCGGACGTTTGGGGGCATCCAAATTCATCGTCATGGACCCGAATGCGATGGCAGAGACGAACCTGAGCGGCCCGGCCACGTTGCCCTGCCGTCATCGTGGTGGCGATCAACTGGCCTGTGTGATGTTGACGGCCGGTTCCACCGGCAGTCCCAAGGGCGTAATGCTGACACATCGCAATCTGTTGCATTCAACTCGCGCGCGGTTAAAGGAGTATCCTGAACCCGTGCAGTTTCTTGTTCTGGCCGATTCCCTGGACTGCGGCGGCTCTCTGGCCGGCATTTTCTGGACGCTTGCCAGCGGTGGCACGCTCGTTCTGCCCGAGGAACCCCGTAATCCTGTGGCTGTGGCTCGATTGATCGGGCAGGTTCAGGCGACTCATCTCGTCAGTGTGCCATCGTTTTATCAGGCGGTGCTTCAGCAAGGCAAGACGCCCAGCCTGGAAACACTGGGGACGGTCATTGTGAGGGGGGAGGCATGTCCCGAGAGGCTGGCAAAACTCCATGCCCTCATGCAGCCGGATTGTCAGCTTTACAATGAATTTGGCACGACGGAAGCAGCGGTTTTGGGTTCTGTTTCACCTCTGAAAATTGGGGAAAAAGTCACGGTTGGAAAACCGATTCACGGAACCACCATCCAGGTGCTCGATGAACAGGGACATCCGGTCGCCGACGGGTTGGCGGGCGAAATTTGCATTGGCGGCAAAGGGGTTGCCCGCGGCTACTGGAAGCAACCTGAATTGACGCAGCAACAGTTCGTGGCTGACCGGGTTGGGGGCCAGACCGGCGGGCGTTTGCACCGCACCGGGGATCTGGGCAGGCGTCTGGCCAACGGAAACGTGGAATTTCTTGGCAGGGTCAATCAGCGAATGGCAATTCACGGTTGCCGCGCTGAGTTGGAGGAAATTGAATTTGTTCTGCGGGAATTTCCAAAAGTCACCACAGCCCTTGCCTGTGTGCGCGGCAACACCGCAGACACAGGAAGCCGTCTTGAAGCCTTTGTTGTCACGGCCGACAACACGGCGCCAAGCGAAACGGAATTGCGAAAATTCCTTCAACGGCGACTTCCGGCTTGCTTGGTTCCCTCGGTCATAACGACCGTCAAAGGCCTGCCCATGCTCTCCAATGGAACGGTGAACCGGCGCGCTGTGGAGTCGCCCGAGCAGACGCTTCTGCCCCGGTTGAGCATTCAATCTCAGCCAGCCCCGGTGAATCTGGATGTCCCCTTGGTTAAAATATGGCAGGAGATTCTCGGCACCCGTAACATCTGCAAAACGGACAATTTTTTTGAACTGGGAGGCCATTCGCTCCAAGTGGTCCAGTTGGCTGACCGGGTGCGGGAAGTCTTCAATGTTGAGCTGCCGTTGCGAATGTTTTTTGATTGTCCAACAGTCGAGCAGTTGTCCCGTGCGGTTGAGGAGGAGTTGCGTCGTGAGGATCGGTTTGCGGACGAGGAGAAACATCAAGACCCCGT
>CALJZV010000233.1 GCA_937983475.1 uncultured Verrucomicrobiales bacterium | reverse complement strand
GGCGGTGCAGGACTTCAACACCGGTTACATCTTCACCAACTGGACGGCGAGCTGGGTGGGGCAGTCGACCACGGTGCTGCAAAGCAACGTGCTGTCGATCAGCTTCACGATGCAGTCGAACATGGTGATGAGCGCCAACTACATCACCAATCCGTTTGCGATCTACGAGGGTGTGTATAACGGGTTGTTCCACGAGGCGTCAGAGATCAAGAACCAGAGCGCCGGGTATGTGACGATGAAGGCGACGTCGAAGTTTGCCTACAGCGGCAAGGTGCTGGTGGACGGCGACGCGGTGCCGTTCAGCGGCAAGTTCCGGATTGACGGGACGGCTGACCGAGTGGTGTCTCGGGCGAAGATTCTCAAGAGCGACATTGAGTTGAGCATGGCGCTGGACTTTGCCGGCGGCAGCGACACGGTGACGGGCACCCTGGTGAACACGACCGAGGGATGGACGGCGACGATGGTGGCAGACCGCGCGGTATTTGGCCTGGCCAACCCTGCCACGCAATACACCAACGCTTACACGATGGCGATACCCGGGTTTGCGAGCAACAACGACGGGCCGGTGGGCACGGGCTACGGCCTGGTGTCTGTGGACACGCTGGGCAAGATCAAGCTGTCCGGCGCGATGGGCGACGGCCATGCGGTCAAGCAGGGCTCGACGGTGTCGAAGAACGGCAAGTGGGCGTTGTTTGCGCCGCTGTATGTGCAGCCCCGGACGATTGTGGTGGGGGGAGTGCCCAAGGTGTTGAAGGAAGCGCAGGGCTTTGTGATGGGATGGATGAACTTCAACCCGAACACGCCCGCCGGCACGACCAATCTGGCGCCGCTAGGCGACGTGGTGTGGATCAAGACCGAGTGGACCAACACGACCTACACGGCCGGGTTCACCAACCAGGTGGCGGTAAAGAGCTCGAGGTGGCTGCCTGTGGCTGGCGTGCCGCCCCTGGCGACGACCAACCAGGTGGCGACGGTGTCTGAGGGCAACCTGACGGCGCCCTTTGACGCGACCCTGCAACTGACATCGACCAAGCTGGTGACGGTGGCGCCCGTGGCCAACAACTTCAAGCCGGCGCTGGTGATCAAGTTTGGGCAGGTGAAGGGGACGTTCACGCATCCGGACAACGCCAACGCGATCACCAAGTGGGCAGGTGTCCTGTTGCAGGATCATGACAGCGGCGCTGGCTCGTTCATGGGCCCGAGCCTGAGCGGCGACATCCAGATTGCGCCCCCTGCGCCCTGATCGGAACCGCAACCCATAGCGAATTAAAAACACAACCCCCTTCAGGTCCGCCTGAAGGGGGTTTTTTTAATGAATGAAATGAGTTCGGTTCCGCCAACAGTTCGTGAACGAAAATGACTGACAGCGGCAGTGGTTGGATTTAATTTTCGCCCGCATTTATGCCCAAGCGCACCGACATTCACACAGTACTCATCATTGGAGCCGGCCCGATTGTCATCGGTCAGGCGTGCGAGTTCGATTACTCCGGCACCCAAGCCTGCAAGGCCCTCAAGGAAGAGGGCTACCGCGTCGTGCTCGTGAATTCCAATCCGGCCACCATCATGACCGATCCGGAGTTCGCCGACCGCACGTATATCGAACCCATCACGCCCGAGGCGGTGGAAAAAATCATTGTGCGGGAACTCGCCGAACTAAAGGCCCAGGGTGCGCAGGGCAAACTTGTGTTGCTTCCGACGCTTGGCGGACAGACCGCGCTGAACACCGCCATGAAGCTCCACCGGACCGGTGTCCTTGAAAAGCATGGCATCGAAATGATCGGGGCCAAGGCGGAGGCCATCGAAAAGGGCGAGGACCGCCAGATTTTCAAGGATCTGATGCTCTCCATCGGTCTGGATGTGCCCATCAGCGGCACGGCGCACAACATGACCGAGGCATGGGCCATTGCCGACAAGATCGGGCGGTTTCCCTTGATCATCCGGCCCGCTTACACACTGGGTGGAACCGGCGGCGGCATTGCCTACAACCGCGACGAATACGACGAGCTGCTGCTCGCCGGGCTGCGCGCCTCGCCGGTGAACGAGATTCTGGTCGAGGAGTCGGTGCTCGGCTGGAAGGAGTTCGAGATGGAGGTCGTGCGCGACAGGGCCGACAACTGCGTCATCATCTGCTCCATTGAAAACTTCGACCCGATGGGCGTCCACACCGGCGACTCGATCACCGTCGCCCCGATCCAGACGCTCACCGACAAGGAATACCAGATCATGCGCGATCAGAGCTTTGCCGTGATCCGCGCCGTCGGCGTTGAAACCGGCGGATCGAACATCCAGTTCGGGGTGGACCCGCAGACCGGCCGCATGGTCATCATAGAAATGAACCCGCGTGTCAGCCGCAGTTCTGCGCTCGCCTCCAAGGCCACGGGATTCCCCATCGCGAAAATCGCCGCCAAGCTGGCCGTCGGCTACCTGCTCGACGAAATCAAGAACGACATCACGCGCGAAACCCCGGCGAGCTTTGAGCCGACCATCGACTACGTCGTCACCAAGATTCCGCGTTTTGCCTTTGAGAAGTTCCCGCAGGCCGACCCCACGCTTACCACGCAGATGAAAAGCGTGGGCGAAGCCGAGGCCCTGGGGCGGACGTTCACGGCAAGCCTGCAGAAGGGTTTGCGGTCGCTGGAGATTGGCCGCAGCGGCCTGGGCGGCGACGGCAAACCCTGGCGCATCGGCACGGAAGTCTATGGCGACCGCGACGTGCTTCCGCGCGACGTGATTTCCCGAAAACTGAGCATGCCCAACGCTGAGCGCATCTTCTTCATCCGCCACGCCCTGCGCGCCGGCCTCACCATCGATGAAATCTTCAACTTGACGAAGATTGACCGCTGGTTCCTGACCCAGATCAAGGAGATCGTGGATTTTGAGGAGGAGCTGGCGGGGGCGAAGAATTAGTGCCGAGTTGCCAAACGCTTTGAAAGGACTAGATTTTTTCCTAATGAAAGCAGCGGCGCTCAAAGAAGCTCAATTCCTCACCGACGCCAAGGGCAAACGCACCGGCGTCCTGCTCGATATAAAGACATACGAGCATCTTCGCGAGGCCGAGGAAGAATTGGCCGACATCCACGCTTATGACGCAGCCCGTGATCGCGCCCATTCAGAAATCGCCGCCGGACAATTCTCGACCCTGGCCGCCTACCGCGCCCGTCGCGGTCGGAAAGCGAAATGAGATATCAAATCATCCTGCCCAGATCGGTTCAGAAAGAACTCAACCGGTTGCCGGATGAAGCAGCCAGCCGGATTCTCGCGCGGTTGGCTGCGCTGGAAGCCAATCCTCGCCCGGCGGACGTGAAGAAACTCAAAGGCCGCGACGCTTGGCGGATTCGTGTGGGTGATTACCGCGTGATTTACGAGATTCACGATCGTGTGTTGCAAATCCTCGTTATCACCGTCGGACACAGGCGTGAAATTTATCGCTGAACCATGAAAACGATTCTTTGGCACGCCCTGCGCGGCAGCTTCACCATCGAGAAAATCGTCAACCTCACCAAGATCGACCGCGGGTTCCTGACGCAGATCAAGGAGATTGTCGATTTTGAGGAAGTGTTGGCGGGGGCGAAGAAATGATTCGGCCAAAAATGAAATCTCACGGTTACGTCTTTGTCTTGACTCCCATGGAGTTAGATTGCCCAGCGAATGTAGAAATCGCTCCTGCCCACTGGTTAAATCGTGCAGACAATGATCAAGTCGCATTCATAAAGAGCAAACTTTTGGAATTTAACACTGATCTCTTTTCCCGCCACGCTTCCCCCTACGAACATAAAATTCGAGCTGTTCCAGGTATTAAACCCGGCGATGTCCAATATCATTTTGACAGGCTAGAGCCCGAAAATTGGAAATATTGGGTTGTCGAATTTGAGGGAACAAATTCAGAGCTGCAAGAACTTGAGTGGGCATGCGCTTTAATACCAAACGATTTTGAATTCGGCTTTCATGCCATTTTCCACGAGTCGCTTATAGGCCCAGGATTCGGTTGGAATATGATGGCACTTAGTTCTTTCTTTAATCACGGCTTTAACCCCGAATTCACAAGGCGGGTTGAGCAGGCAGATTTGGATCTGGCCAGAAGGCATTTCAGAGAAATTAAGGAATTGCCTTTCACATTTCCTCATATCAGGAGAGCCCTTCAAAGGTTTGATCAATTGCGTTGGTTGCCGCGACGCTCCGAAATGGTTGTAATCGGATTGGTTTCGATTATTGAGTCCCTAGTTTCACATGCTCCGAAGTTGACAGATTCAGCCGACTCGCTTTCGCATCAACTCCGCACCAAACTTCCGCTTCTTAGGAAACGATTCATTTGTCCATTGGAACATCAGGATTTCTTCGGGGAGATAGACGAAGAGAATTTATGGAAGAAGCTTTATGCGTATCGCAGCAAGATTGTTCACGGAGAGGATTCGCGCCTCAGCGGTGAGCTAACGATTTTGGGGAAAGTGGAGTCAGTCATTTACTTCCTTCGGGAGACTTCAAAGCGCCTCCTTCAACTTTCATTGAGCGAGCCGCAATTCGTGACTGACTTGAGAAAGTGCTGACCTTTTGTCATTCAAGTGAATTGCAACAGTATTCCACCTATCAGCCCAGCATTGACCGCGCAGCGGGCTACCCTGTGTTACGTTCCCCAGAATGTTTTCAACGCTGAAGGCGTTGTATCCCTTCCGCCGCCGTGTCGCCACAACGCGTGGACTCGCTCGCACCCGCTCGCTCGGCCCTCGCGGGCCTTCGGCTTTACCGAATTCCTTTCGCCGTTTCCCAAACGGCTCAAGTCAGAGTTGTTTTCATTTTTGCCCGTTCACCCAGCGTAGGTGCTTGCGCACGGCCACCATCGCTCCAACGCTGGGCTGAATGACGCAACTCCGTTGGAGTTGAACGCTGCAATCGCGTTGCGGTTGGCCGCAGCTCCGTCAGGAGCGCAATCTTTATAGAACTCCACGCCCAAGCAATTCCCAGCCCCGTCGGGGCGGCATATTCCGCTCC
>CALJZV010000232.1 GCA_937983475.1 uncultured Verrucomicrobiales bacterium | reverse complement strand
AGAGCCAGCAGGCCCGAAACCATGCTCCCGGTACAACAAAAGACCAGGGGGGTGTCGTGACATTCGGTTTCATAGGTCGAGTTTCAGCCGTTTCCACAACCCGGCCGCCTTCAAGAAAACGCGCGGGCGGCCGTGGAAAAAGGCTGACACAGTTCATTTACCATAAAGCAAATTGTATTGAACAGTGTGCGTTCAGGCGCACAGAACCCTTCACGCCGGAATCCATTCCAGGGAGCAGCGCGACGCATTCGCTCAGCCATTACGGGGAGACAATTCGGTAATACCGGTTGCTCCAGCCTCCAGCCGCGCCGTCCCGAACAACCATGCCCGAACCGTTGCCGACCAGATTGGTAAGGGTCCACCAATGCACCAGATTTGAAGATGCCTGGATGGAGTAACCATGGCCCATTCGCCCAGCGAACTGAAATTCCATCGAATCGGAAAAATACCGAATGGTGCCCGCTTGAATGGCCGGTGGCGGCGCATTCAAAACACCTATCCGCACATTATCCAGCGCCCAGTGGTCGCAGCAGTCACCGCTGTGGGTGACTTGACGCCAGCGGAACAACGTCGCACTGGATTGCGCCGCCGACGGCAGAATAGCCTGTTGCAGGCCCCAGTTAAAAAAGGAGGACGTGTTGTAGGTGGCCAGGGTAATCCACGTGCCGCCGCCATTGACCGAATATTCCAGCACGACCGCCTCCGCCGGCAAATCCACCCGCTCCCACGGAAACGCATTGCCGTCGGACAAGCTCAAATGAAACAGGATTGCGCCGCCCGACAAGGTGTCGATGGCCCGGGTGGTGGCAAAGCGCGACCCGTTGCCGCCAAACCAAAGGGAATTGGGGGATGTCACAAAACCGCCGTGGTTGGTGGCCAGAACGGTTCCACCAAAAGCTGACCACTGGCTTGCGTCAATACCCGGCTCAAAATCATCAAAGAGGATCGGTGTCAATTCCATGACGGTTAATAACGCATTGGAACTGGCTACAGAACCCAATGAGTTGGTGATGAGGACGGAATAATTCCCCGCGTTGCTGGAGCTCAAATTTGCCAACCCCAGCGCCGAAGCCGTGGCCCCAGCGATGTTTGCTCCATTGAATCGCCACTGATACGACAGCGGTGTAGCACCGGAGGCCTGCACTGAAAATGTGGCGTTTCCACCAGCCGGCGCCGTTTGATTTTGCGGATGTTGAAGGATGGCTGGCGGAGACGGCGGAGAGGCATCGATGGCCAATGTGATGCTTCCGGACGCGCCAGCGTAGCCGTCCACGGCGATGTGATAGGCCGTTCCCGCAAGGACGGAAAATGTCACCGAGCTGGTGAGGAGGCTGCCGCTGTCGTCGTTGCTGGCGACGGGCATCAGCGCCGACACGGACGCGCCGGTGTACACAGCCAGGAGCGTGTCGAAGTTGCTGCCCGCCGTGTTCATGGTGACATTGCCGCTGGTCGGCGCGGTCCATGTCCACCACACCGACTTGCCGCCGCTGACACCCGCGTGCAACGGCTCGCCCGTCTCGCTCGTGGCGCCGAGATTCGAGCCGAAAACCGTGTTGCTCGAGCCGGTCACCGCAATCCCGGCCACAAACATGTCGTTTGGCGGCGATGTTGTCGGAATTACGTTCAGCGTGATGCTTCCGGACGCGCCAGCGTAGCCGTCCACGGCGATGTGATAGGCCGTTCCCGCAAGGACGGAAAATGTCACCGAGCTGGTGAGGAGGCTGCCGCTGTCGTCGTTGCTGGCGACGGGCATCAGCGCCGACACGGACGCGCCGGTGTACACAGCCAGGAGCGTGTCGAAGTTGCTGCCCGCCGTGTTCATGGTGACATTGCCGCTGGTCGGCGCGGTCCATGTCCACCACACCGACTTGCCGCCGCTGACACCCGCGTGCAACGGCTCGCCCGTCTCGCTCGTGGCGCCGAGATTCGAGCCGAAAACCGTGTTGCTCGAGCCGGTCACCGCAATCCCGGCCACAAACATGTCGTTTGGCGGCGGCGTGATCACGGGCCACGTCACCGAGTTGGATCCGTTGGTCATTCCAGGCGCGGACACCTGAATTAACAAGGTTACGGAATTGGTGTTTGTGGGAACGGCAAAGGAAGCGGTGTGAATGTGATCGTTCGCAACGACATCCGGCGCAATGCCGTTGTTGAAAAACGTCAGGGTTCCGCCGCCCGTCACATTGCCGATCACTGATGCATTGGTCACCGCGAACAAGTCGGAAACCGCGACGAACACCGCCGTGGTTCGCCCCGCGGGCAGGGGCACAGCATCCGCCGACGCCATCGTGATTTCCAGGATGCCATCCGGCACCGCCGTCAATGCGTTGAAGGCGTTGACGCGGCCTCCGGTTGCGGTTTTCCCCGAAAGAGCCGGCGCGGCCGTCGTCGTGGCCAAAAGACGCTGCCGCAGTTCGATAAGGCCAACGCCGGGAAACCTTGATGCCACCAGAGCCGCCACACCGCTGACATGCGGGGCGGCCATGCTGGTCCCGTTGAACAATTGATACTCGGTGTCGGAGCCCGCCGTGGCGGAATAAATGCTGACGCCCGGCGCGCCCAGGCCCACCGCCGGGGTGCGGAAAGTGGAAAAGCCGGCCGCCAGGTTCGTGCGGTGCAGCGCGGCAACCGAGGCGACGTTGTCGATGGCATAGGAGGAGGGGTAATGCGGAGCACTGTCCGTGTTCCGGCCATTGTTCCCTGCTGCGGCCACGAACAGCACCCCTTGGCTTTGAGCAGTGGCGATGGCGTTGAAAAGCGCTTGGCTGTAAGCGCCACCGCCCCAACTGTTGTTGAGAATTCTCGCTCCCTTCGCCACCGCGTAATCAATGCATTTGATGGCGTCACTGGTCGTCCCCGAACCGCCGGCGGAAAGAAATTTGCATGCCATCAACCGCACCTGCCACACCACACCGACATGCGGGTTGCCATCATTGGCCGCCGCGCCGATGGTCCCCGCAACATGCGTCCCGTGATTGTTGTCGTCCATGGGATTGCCCGAGCCGGTGATGGCGTTGATGCCAAAGATGTCGTCCACGTAGCCATTCCCGTCGTCGTCAAGGCCGTTGCCGGGAATTTCGCCGGGATTTCGCCACATTTGCGCTGCGAGGTCGGCATGGGTGTAACGAATGCCCGTGTCAATGACTGCCACGATGACATTGGTTGAGCCGGTGGTGAGGTCCCAGGCCTGCGTCACGTTGATGTCCGCGCCGGGCATGCCGCCGCTTTGCCCGGTGTTTTTCAGGCCCCACAGCGTCCCGTTGATAAATGCTGAGTCCGTGGGTTCAGCGTCGAGGCTGACGATATAATCGGGCTCAACAAACTCAAACAAGCCTGTTTCCTGAAATTGTTTGATGCGATGGAGCAGGGCGGCTCCCTGCTTGCGCGAATCGGCATCTGTGGCAATCGAGGGAACCTTGCCATCCGCCGCATCCAGAAGAACAAGGCCGGGAACAGAAAACCGATGCGCAACCGCCAGGTTGGATTGCTGGAGCAGGGCTGCGGGATCGGCTTTGGGATTGGCCTTCAAACGGGCCAGCATGCGGACCGGGTGCGCTTTGTGCCCTTTCACCCACACGTGTTTCAGCGGCCCAATCTCAGGCACCGCTCCGGCCGGGGCGTTCGGGCCGCCGGCGGCCTTTGACAAAATAAAGCGCTTGGGTTGCTCATGGCTCGAATCATCCGCAATGGACGCGGCAACGGCAGCGGTCATCCATCCTGTGGCCAGAACGGCCACGGCAACTCGGCGCAGGGTGATGTAGTTTTTCATGATGAAGTGGAAGTGAATTGCCCGGCAGGAAGGTGTGGACAACGAACGGACAATGCTGGATGCAGGCCCCTGTAATGTCCCGTTCTTGATGGCCGCTTTTGAGTTCGCCGACAGCCGTTGTCTGCATGATGCGACAGCCCCTCCCTTTTGCGTCAGGCCGACGAATGCCCGCCCGATTCGCATTGGACAATAAAGAGGCCCGAACCGCTTCTCCATCGGGCATTCAACGGAAGGCGAGTCCCGCTCCCGGTTAACGGCGGCTCGGCAATTTGACGACCGGCCATGCGTCCCAAGGCACCTTTGCAACGCCGGACTTCCCCCGTTGTCGTCTATTGCGTTGCCAAAGGAGCGGCGGCGGTTTTTAATGACCGCGCCGTTTGCGTTCAACCGGTTTGCATGGCCGAATACAAAGTCAAATTCGAAGTGTTTGAGGGCCCCCTCGACCTGCTTCTGTACCTCATCAAAAAGGAAGAGGTGGACATCTACGAGGTCAATCTCACCAAGCTGGCCACGCAGTTCATCGAATACGTCGAGCTGATGCGCACGCTCGACCTGGAGGTGGCCGGAGAGTTCCTCGTGATGGCCTCCACGCTCATGTACATCAAGAGCCGCGAACTGCTCCCCAAGGACCAGCAGGTCCAGGGCGACGCCGAGGATGACGGCGAGGATCCGCGCTGGGAACTCATCCGACAGTTGGTGGAATACAAGAAGTTCAAGGACGCCGCCGCGCGCCTTCACGTCCAGGAAGCCGAGCAGGAGGCCGTTTTCCCACGATTGCCCGGCAGGGTTCAGTTCGAAGACGACCGGCCCGCGCCGCGCACCCAAGCCTCCATTTTTGACCTGCTCAACGCCGTCAACGCCATCCTCAAACGCGTCAATAAGCGCGAGGACCTTCGGGATATTTTTGAAGACAAATGGACGGTCAGCGAAAAAATCGAACAGCTCATCACGGTTATTTCCACGAAGCCGTTGGTGAAATTCTCCGAGTTGTTTGAGGAAGCCACCACGCGCTCGGAAGTCGTCTGCACCTTCCTGGCCCTGCTCGAATTGATCCGCCTTAAGCAACTGGTCTGCTCGCAGGGCGATGACTTCGGCGACATTGAAATCACCAAGGCGCCGCCCGCGTCCGCCGCGCCCAATCCATCCGGGGAAGCTGCCGCCGAATCCCCGGCTCCGCAGGAATTAAACTGACCAGGCGCTTAGATTTTTCCAACTGACATGGAACTGAAATTCATTCTCGAAGCCATCCTGTTTTCCTCGCAAAAGCCGCTCACGCCCCGTGAACTCCGCGATGTGCTGGCGACAACCGCCGGCCAGTCCGAGGAGGAGGCCCCCAAGGCCTTTCGCAAGGCCAAGGAGGAGGACATCGTTGCCGCGCTCGAAACCCTGCAGCAGGAGCACGAAGCCGCCGCGCGCAGCTTCCGGCTCACCTGCGTCGCGGGCGCGTGGCAGTTTGTCAGCCAGTCCGAATACGCCCCGTGGCTCATTGCGCTGGTCGGCCAAAAACCGCGTCCGCCCCGACTTTCCCAACCAGCGCTGGAGACCATGGCCATCATCGCCTACCGCCAGCCGATCACCCGCGCCGAGATCGAGCAAATCCGCGGCGTCGCCGTGGACGGCGTTGTGCAGACGTTGCTGGAGCGCGGCTTGATCGAGCAAAGCGGACGCGCCGAGGTGAGCGGACGCCCCGCGCTGTACAGCACCACGCCGCAATTTCTGGAATACTTCGGCCTGCGATCCCTGGAGGATTTGCCCGCCGCCGATGAGCTGCGCAAAATTGTGGTCAAGAAGCCGGAGGAACTTTTGACCGCCGATCCCGGCCTGGCCACCGCGCCGCCCGACGAACTGGCGCAAAAAGACCTCGGCGCCGTGCTGCCGGAAAACCAAACCGAATCCGACAAAACCACAGAGGTTGGCGCTGAATCCCAGCCCGAGGAAACCAACCGGTTGGCCACTTAAAGCACGGTTATATTTTCTGCAAACATTGATTTCCGAAGCAACACCCAGTTCACCATGAGTCTTCCAGAGCATCGCAAGGCCATTGACAAGCTCGACGCCGAGACCATCCGGCTGCGCAACGACCGCACCCGGCACGTGCTGGCCATCGGCGAAATCAAGCTCAAGGCCGGGCAGGAAATTTACGCGCCACACCGCGAGCAGGCCGTTTTGGACCGCGCCTGCAAGCTCAACAAGGGCCCCATCACCAACGAGTCGCTGCGGGCCATCTACCGAGAGATCATGTCCAGCGCCCTGTCGCTGGAAAAATCCATGACCATCGCGTTCCTCGGGCCGGAGGCGACCTTCACCCACCAGGCGGCCATCCAGCGCTTTGGCTCCAGCCTGAAATACGCGCCGCAGAAAACCATTGCCGACGTGTTCACCGAGGTGAGCAAAAACCGCGCGGACTACGGTGTGGTGCCGGTGGAAAATTCAACCGAAGGCGTCGTCACGCACACCCTGGACATGTTTGTGGAAAGCGACCTCAAGATCGTCGCCCAGATCATTCTCCCCATTAAACACTGCCTGGTGGGCCGCCAAACGCGGGCACAGGTCAAAAAAATCTTTTCGCATCCGCAGGCGCTGGCCCAGTGCCGCGGCTGGCTGCAAACACACATGCCCCAGGTGGAGATTGTTGAAACGTCCTCCACTACCCGCGCCGCCGATCTGGCTTCCCGGGAAAAAGCCTCCGCCGCCATCGCCAGTTCCCTGGCCGCCGAGCGCTATGGTCTCAATCTGCTGGAAACCGACATTCAGGACAACCAGGCCAATGCCACCCGGTTTCTGGTGCTCGGGCGTCAATGCAGCCCGGCAACCCACAATGACCGCACCAGCCTCATGCTGAGCATCGCCGACAAGGTGGGAGCGCTTCACCGCGCGCTGGCGCCGTTCAGAAAATATAAGCTGAACATGACCCGCATCGAGTCGCGCCCCAGCAAGCGCAAGGCATGGGAATATTTCTTCTTCGTGGACTGCGATGGTCACATGAACGACCGCAAGGTGGCCCGGGCCATTGCTGACCTGGAGGCCGAATGCAATTTTGTGAAGGTGCTCGGCTCCTATCCCAACGCCGAGTGACTCACGCAACACGCGCCCAGCCCGCCCGACGGCATTGCCAATTGAATTTTCAGCGCCTGGGACTAAGCTCCGTTTGTGGATCCAATTGCATTTCAGTTCGGGAACTTCGCCATCCACTGGTATGGCGTTTTTGTGGCGCTGGGCTTCCTGGCGGGCATCTGGACCGCCAGCCGCAGGGGATTGCGCGACAACCTTGACCCGGAAAAAATCACCGACGCCGTGCCGTGGCTGCTGCTAGGCACGCTGGTCGGCGCGAGGTTGTTCCATGTCGTCACCTACTGGGAGCAGGACTTTGCCCAAGAGCCAATCACAAAGATCTTCGCCATTCGCGGCGGCGGGCTGGTGTTTTACGGCGGGTTCGTCGGAGCGTCGCTGGCCACGATCTTTTACGCGCGCTGGAAGAAAATTCCCCTGTGGAAATTCGCCGACGCCCTGGCGCCCAGCGTCGCCCTGGGACATGCGTTTGGGCGCATCGGCTGCCTGATGACCGGCTGCTGCCATGGCAAACCCTGCTCTTTGCCGTGGGCCATCCGGTTTCCCGAGGGACACGAAACCCATCCGGTCGGGTTCGACGCCGTGCCGGTGCATCCCACGCAAATTTACGAGGCGGTCTTGAACTTTGGCCTGTATCTCGGCTTGGCCTGGTTTTACCGGCGCAAGAAATTCCCCGGCCAGGTCTTCGCAATGTATCTCATCGGCTACGCCCTGCTCCGCGCCATTGTGGAACAGTTCCGGGGCGACTACAGCGCGCGGGAATATTTATTCCAGGGCTGGGTCAGCCCGGGCCAAGCAATGGGTATACTGGCAATCCTGGCTGGAATCATTCTGCTCTGGAAACTGCCACGCCCCGCCCAGGAAAAATGACCTGCTCGCCGTGATGTCCAACACCCACGCATTCCGCCGTGCCTGAACCCCGTTCCATTTTCATTGCCGGCCCGACCGCCGTGGGCAAATCCACGCTGGCCCTTGCCCTGGCGGAACGCCTCCACGGCGAAATCATCTCCGTGGACTCGATGCAGGTGTACCGGGGCATGGACATCGGCACCGCCAAGCAGTCCGCTGGGGAGCGCGCCCGCGTGCCGCATCACCTCATTGACGTGGCGGACGTGACCGAGCCGTTTGACGCCGCTCGCTTCCGCGAACTGGCCGCACAGGCCGAGCGGGGGATTCGCGCGCGCGGCAAAACGCCGGTCTTTTGCGGTGGAACGGGGCTTTACTTCAAAGCCTATCTCGAAGGCCTTGGGCAAGCCCCTCCAGCCGATAGGAAAATAAGGGATCTGCTGGAGAAAACGCCTTTGGAGGAACTTCTGGCTGAATTGAGCCGAACCGACCCGATGACTTACGAGAAAATAGACCGGCAGAATCCGCGGCGTGTCATTCGCGCAGTGGAGGTGATTCGCGCGACGGGCAAACCGTTCTCTGAACAACGGGCCTCTTGGAAAAATGAAAGGTTAAGCCCTTCAGGCGCGGTGTTCATTGGCCTGTCGCGGGAGCGCGATGCGCTGAACCGGCGCATCGAGGAACGCGTGGACGCCATGTTCCATCAGGGCCTGGTGGAGGAGACGCGCCGGTTGCTCGACTGCGGGTTGGCGGAAAATAAAACCGCGCTCCAGGCTTTGGGCTATCGCCAGGTGGTTGAGCACTTGCGCGGCGAACGCCCGCTTTCGGAAACCATTGAGCTGGTCAAAATCCGCACCCGCCAGTTTGCCAAGCGGCAAATGACCTGGTTCCGCAGGCAAATGGCTTTGGAGTGGGTGAACTGCGACGAACCTGATGCGGCTGACGAGCTTTTGGAAAACCTTTCCTGTAGCGATTAAGCGACCTTGGAAAATCCGCCTTTTCAGGCCAATGAAACATGCTAGGTTTGATTTGATTCAAGCGATACGACGACCCATTGAAAGCCCTCATTTCGACACATAGACGGACCGAACGCGTCTTTCTGATTGGCGCGGAATTCAAATCGCGCTCCGCGTGGGAAACACGCGATTCCCTTGATGAACTTCGTGAGTTGGCCCGCAGCGCTGGCGCTGAAATTACCGGAGATGGCACACAGAAGCTGGATGTTCCCAATGCCGGCACCTTCATCGGCAGCGGCCAGGCCACTGAGTTTGCGACGTTCTGCAAGGAAAACAATGTAGACACGGTTATCTTTGACGATGAGTTGTCGCCTGCCCAAAGCCGCAACCTGGAAAAGATTTTCGGGTGCAAAATTCTCGACCGCACGTCGCTCATTCTGGACATCTTTGCACAACGCGCCCGCACCCGCGAAGGCAAACTCCAGATTGAGCTGGCGCAATTGCAGCACCTGTTGCCGCGGCTGACCGGATTCTGGGAGCACTTGTCCCGGCAGAAGGGTGGCATCGGCATGCGCGGCGGTGAAGGTGAAACGCAGTTGGAAACCGACCGCCGCCGCGTGCAGGACCGCATTGCGCGCATTCGCGAGGAATTGGAATTGGTTCGCCGCCAGCGCGGCATTCAGCGCCAGTCGCGCCAGCGCAACCTGTGGCCGTTGGCCTCCATTGTCGGCTACACCAACGCCGGCAAATCCACCCTGCTCAACACCCTTACCGGCGCCTGCGTGCTGGCCGAGCACAAGATGTTCGCCACGCTGGACCCGACCACGCGCCGGCTGCGCCTGCCGACCAATCAAAACGTGCTCCTCACCGACACGGTGGGTTTCATTCGCAAACTGCCGCACGGACTGGTCGAGGCA
Organism: uncultured Verrucomicrobiales bacterium; assembly: GCA_937983475.1. Lineage (GTDB taxonomy): Bacteria > Verrucomicrobiota > Verrucomicrobiia > Limisphaerales > JACDHS01 > CALJZV01. The sequence continues at coordinate 126 of CALJZV010000232.1, read as the reverse complement.
TTCAAGGCAACGCTTGAGGAGGTGGTTCAGGCCGACCTGCTCATTCACGTTGTGGATTTAAGCCATCCCCAGGCCGAGGAACACATCGCTGGTGACGTTGGTGACATCGTCCACGATGTTGCTCCA
>CALJZV010000231.1 GCA_937983475.1 uncultured Verrucomicrobiales bacterium | reverse complement strand
CTATCCCACACCGTATGTATGGGATTATCTACGTTCAAGGTTAAGAACAACAGACCCTAGCATTGAAACAAAAAAAGCAGTTCAAGCAATTGCCTCCCAGGCCCGTGTGGAAACCTTCGGAACTCTACAACGGCATGATTGCACCGTTGATTCCTTACGCCATCAAGGGCGCCATCTGGTATCAGGGAGAATCCAACGCCGGTCGTGCGGAGCAATATCGAACCCTGTTTGCTGACATGATTCGCAACTGGCGCCGTGACTGGAAACAGGGCGATTTCCCATTTCTTACCACGCAACTGGCGCCGTTCAAGCCCATCAAACCCCAGCCTGAAGACAGCGACTGGGCCGAACTGCGCGAGGCTCAATTGCTTTCCACCAAAGTGCTGCCCAACGCCGGCATCGCTGTTATCACCGATGTGGGCGAGGAACACGACATTCACCCGACCAAAAAGGCGCCGGTCGGCGCCCGCCTGGCCTTGGCCGCGCGCGGCATTGCTTATGGCGAGCGGCTGGTGTATTCCGGGCCGGTGTTCAAAACCATGAAGGTCAAGGACGGCAAAGCAATCCTGAGCTTTGACCATGTCGGCAGCGGTCTGGAAGCGCGCGGCGGTGCGTTGAAGGGATTTTCCATCTGTGGTCCGGACGGAAAGTTCTTCTGGGCGCTGGCCGAAATCCAGCCCGACAACACCGTGACTGTGTGGAGTCCCAATGTGCCCCAGCCGACGGCGGTTCGCTTTGGCTGGGCCGATTATCCAGTGGTCAACCTGTGGAATCGCGAGGGGTTGCCCGCCTCCCCTTTCCGCACGGACAATTTCCCCATGATCACGGCGGGGAAAAAGTAAACGGGCAAACGCAAAACAGCCGCCAGAAGAATTCTCTCCTGGCGGCTGCCCGGGACTGAAGCCCGAAGTCGCTATTTACCTCCAGACTCCAACAGCGTATCCGGAGGAGCCGTTGAAGGTGAATGTGATGTCGGCGTTGCCCGCGGTATTGGAGTTGCGCAAATACCAGGTGCCCGAACGCACCACTCCTACAGTATGGGTGCCGTTGTTGTCCCAGTCGCCCACCACAGGGGTGTCGGTTGAGAGGCCATAGATAACGGAGGTAGTTGGGCCTCCATTGCGGCCCAGGTAAAAGGTCGCGTTAGAAGGCCGGAAAACACCGACCCAAGCTCCGCCGGTGCCGTCCCACTTCCCAGCCAAGGGTTTGTCGCCCGCGTCACCGAACCAGAAGTTGTGATGGGTCGTGCCAGCGTGGTCATTGCTCAGGAACCACTGGGTGTTGCGGTAAAGACCGAGGGTTTCGGTTCCATTGCCGTCCCAGTCGCCCACCACGGGGATATCGCCAGCCTGACCGAACCAATAGCTGTAATGAGTGTTCCCTGAGGTGTCGTTGCTCAAAAAGACTTGGCCGTTGCGATAAACGCCTGGCGTGCGGGTGCCGTTGCCATCCCAATCGCCCATGATGGGAATGTCACCCGATGCGCCATACCAATAGGAGGAGTCCGCACCGCCGGTGGTGTGGGTGTTGCGTTGAAACCAGTTGCCGGCATTGAAATAGGCGGCTTTGTGGCCTGGGACCGGCGGAGGTGGCGTGGGCGTTCTGCGGTTGGCAATGCCCGTGCGCATGTCGCCGCCGAAGAAGTTCTGCGTGATGTAATTGTTGATGATGATGTCGCCAGGACATGAGGTGGAGGCGCATCCGCTGGTTCCCGAAGCGCCCACCCACTTGTGGTAGTCCACCGCGGCGGCAGTGCCGTTAAGGCTGCCAGAGTAGGTTGTCCGATTGCCGTAGGGTGTCCAACCGGCGGGCATCCTCCAGGCAATCACATCATACATGGCGCTGCGCATGGCCACTGGCGGGTCCTGGTAATAAGGAGAATGGAAATACCCCATGAAGCTGAACCCGAACGTGTCGGTGTTGCCGCAACCGGCGTGGGTGCCCTTGATCAGCGTGGTCATGGAGTTCTTGCGGCCCTCGAAAATATTGCCCAGCGCGTCCACGAGGAAGTGATAGCCGATGTCGCACCAACCGTTGACGTCCATGTGTCCGTTCTGGTGACCTCGGACAAAGCCTTTGGACTGCTCCAGGCTGGTGGTACTGAATGTGGACTGGCTTGCCGTGTGATGAATAATGGCGCGGGTCAGCGCCGCCATTGTGGTCGTGCAGGTGCCGTTGCGGGCAGTCCAGCAGGCGCGGTTGCAGATGCTCGGTTGCGGCGCCGGTGTCGTTTGGGCTTGCAGCAGGCTTGAGCCTGAAGCGGCCAAAAGCGCTGCCGCCAGCATTACTAGGGCTTTTAGTTTCATGATTCTCGGGTGTTGGATTTTGATTTATTAGTTCAGCCGCTCAACCGCGTACATGGACGGCATCGCGACAACCTTTCATTGGGTTATAATTCTCTATAAGAAACGGTCAGGGCCCGCAATCCCCACATTCGACCTATTTCACGGATTTTTGGGGCTTTGCCCCCCTGTGATTGGTCGTTTTCGACTAATCCTGATGGTTTAAACCCGTTCAACGTCCTGTGCCGAAGGCCTTCAAAACAGCCTCGGAGCAGGAACGGACGTGAAGCTTGTCGTAGATTCTGCGGATATGGCTGCGAACGGTCAGCGGGCTGATCGACAGCTCATCGCCAATTTCCTTGTAGCGCTGCCCCTTGGCCAGGCAATTGAGGATTTCCATTTCGCGCGTGGAAAGTGCTTCCACCTCGGTGGCGGACGCGGCGGTTTTGGGTTCGGCAGCCTGGAAAAACTGGACCACGCGGCGGGCGATGACATTGGACATTGGGGCGCCACCGGCGTGCGCCTCTTCAATGGACTCGAGAATTTTCGCGGGAGGCGTTTTCTTCAGCAAATAGCCGCTGGCCCCGGCTTTGAGTGAATTGAAAATCTGTTCGCTGTCCATGTAAGCGGTGAGCATGATGATTTGCACTGCCGAATATTGGGCTTTTAATTTGGCCACACAATCAATGCCGGACATCTTGGGCAGGTTGATATCCATAAGAAGCACGTCGGGCCAGCTTTTAGGGAGCTCCGTCAGAGGCACCTCCGCGTGGGGATAAGCCCCCAGACAGCGAAAGCCTTCCGAACCATTGATCAAAATGGCCATGCTCTCCCGAAACACCGTGTCGTCTTCAACAATGGAAACTTTGATGGACATTGAGGGAATACGGCTAACTTGTAGTCACTCGCCCCTTCAAAAGCGAGTATTAAGCTCTGTTTGCCGGGTGGTTTGAAGCCTTCCAGCCGACCAACCGAACTTCCGCCCGAACCCGCGTGCCTCCGCCCGGTCGATTGGACAGCAACAAAGTTCCTCCGATGTTGCGCATCCGGTCCTGCATATTCTTCAGCCCGTTGCCGAACGCCGAACCCGGTTCCGCCTTGAAGCCGCAACCGTTGTCCTCGACGGACACGGACAGCAGGGATGCCTCCAGTTGCAACCGGACTGTAACCTCCGTGGCGTCGGCATGCTTGACGACGTTGTGCAACGCCTCCCGGACTACCAGGTAAAGATTGTGCCGGATCTCGGACGAAAGCGGGCACTCGGGCAGCTTCTCAGGCACCTCTTGAATGAACCGAAGCCCTGTGCTTTCCAAATACATTTCCACATTTTCAAACAGGT
>CALJZV010000230.1 GCA_937983475.1 uncultured Verrucomicrobiales bacterium | reverse complement strand
GTTTCTGCAATTTCGCGGTGTGCTCGATGCGTCCTGACATGTCGCGCAGGGCGATTTCCGCCGCCAGACCTCCGCCGACAATGGCGGGGACGTTCTCCGTGCCGGAGCGGCGTCCGCCCTCCTGAACGCCGCCATGCAGAATGCTAACCAACCGCGCCCGGCGGTTGCGATACAGCACGCCGACACCCTTGGGACCGTAAAAACGGTGCGGAGAAAATGAAACCAGGTTCGCGCCCCAGGCCTGCACATCAATTGGCATCCAGCCCGCGCTCGCCTCGCAATCCACGTAGAACGGAATCCCCTTTTCGGCGGCGATCTTGCCGATTTCCTTAACCGGTTGAATCGTGCCAATGTCGTGATTGACGTGATGGACGGCGATCAAAATGGTTTTGTCGGTCAGCGCAGCGCGCACATCCTCCGGGTTGATGACGCCCTCGGGATCCACCTTCACCCGGGTGCAGGTGAAGCCCTGCTTTTCGAGGAACTCAATGGAGTTGATGACCGACGGATGCTCGGTTTCGCAAACGACCAGGTGCGTGCCCCGGCGCTGGTTGGCGTATGCCACGCCCTTGATAGCGAGATTGGCCGACTCGGTGCCGTCACTGGTGAAAATAATGTCCTCGGGCGACTCGGCGTTGATCAGCGCGGCGCACTGCTGGCGGGCCTTGGCCAGAGCGTCCCGCACGCGCAATCCGTGCTGGTGCAGGGAGGAGGGGTTGCCAAAGGCTTCCAGAAAAAAGGGTTTCATTGCCTCGAAGACTTCAGGCAATACCGGGGTGGTGGATTGATGGTCCAGGTAAACACGTCGCATAGCGCAGGGTCAGACTTTAATGCAGTCGGCTTGATTTTTCAAATGGCGTGCAGTTCACAGCACAGAGCCCCGCCCGTCAACCGGCGAATCAACTCGACTTCATTTTCCTGCAAGCCAAATGAGCCTTGGTGTGCCCGGGCGCCTTCAGGCTTTGCCGCCCGTTGCCGCGTCGAACGAAAACCGGCCGCCCCCGGCAATCAGCAGCGCGACATAGGCCGCCAAATACATGAAGGCCATTTCACCGCTCTTGGGACCGCTCAACGCGGCCTGATGCACCATGAAGAAGGCTACGCTCATCGTAACGGCGCCCAGCAGCGCGCCCAAACGCGTGAACAGTCCGAGTATCAGCAAAATGGACCCTCCGAATTCGCCCATGATGGCCATGGACAGGCTGATTTTTGGGCCCAGCCCAAGGAAATCGAAAAACTTTTCCGACTTCTCGCCGAAGTTGGAGAGTTTGTCCCAGCCGTGCAGCAAAAGCATGGACAGCCCGACCCAGACTCGCAAGGCCAGCAGCCCCAAATCCACACTTTTTGGCAAAAAATCCAGACGCAGAAGTTTCAATAATTTCATGCCCTATTTTAATTTTTTATTTAACTGGAGGCAAATCCTCAAACCTCGTAGGACCAGGGTTTGCGCAGTTCGCGGGCCAGGAATTTGTTGGCCTCGCGGTCGCCAATGAACTCCTCTTTCTTCGGATTCCATTTGAGCTTGCGGCTCACTCGCAGAGCGATGGCGCCCAGATGACAGATGGACGCGGAACGATGCCCGATTTCCGCCTCGCAGATCGGTTGCTTCCGCGAGCGGATGCATTCGAAAAAGTTGCCCATGTGATCATCGCTGGCGTAGAGGCGCTCCGCATTGGAGGGCAGGGGCTCGGTCAAAATCTCCGGGCTGCTGGCCTCGATTTTTCCGCGTGTCACCCAGATCCAACCGTCGGGTCCCTCGAACCGCACCCCGTGCAGTTTGCCTCCCGCATTGACCACGCCGCCACTGACGGTGTTGTCGCGGGTGCTCTCGCAGGTGTGGGTCACGCCGTTGGGATAGACAAAATCAATCCGGTAGTCGGCGATGGCGCTGTAGCCGCCGGGGATGGGCTCGGAAAGCGCTTTCGCCTCGATGCTTTCCGGGCCGCTGCGGTCCAGGCCCATGCCCCAAAGGGCGATGTCGTTGTGGTGCGCGCCCCAGTCGGTCAGGGTGCCGCCCGAGTACTCGTACCAGTAGCGAAATGAAAAGTGGCAGCGCTCCTTGACGTATTCCACGTCAGCGGTTGGGCCTTTCCAGAAATCCCAGTCGAGTCCCGCAGGCACCGGCGAGGGCTGAAATGGGCCGTCGCGCAGCCCGGCGGGCAGAATGGTCGTGACATGCTTTAACTTGCCGATGCGCCCGTTGCGGACCAGCTCGCAGGCGAGGCGGAAATCCTTGTTGCTCCGCCGCTGGCTGCCGGTCTGGAGG
>CALJZV010000229.1 GCA_937983475.1 uncultured Verrucomicrobiales bacterium | reverse complement strand
CATCAAACCTGTTCGATTTGATGAAGAGCAATCCGGCCCGCGAAGAACTGGTTTAAATCAATCCTTGCGGATCAGGCCTTTGCTGGTTTGCGCTTGGTCTTGGCAGCGATTTTTTTGCGCTTGATGTACTTCTCGCGGCGGCGGCGCTTTTGGTTTTTGTTGCTCTGTTTGCTCATAGAGTATTTACAATTCGTTTAAATTGAGTAGTTGTGCGCGAAATATGAAGACTTGCTCATTAGGCATCAACTGGAATTTATTGCTTGTGGCGATGTTGATGCTGGCTGTCGGCTGCGCGTCAAATTCATCGAAAAATTCATCCCGCCAGAAGAAAAAAGAGCAAAGCACAGTGCAGTTTTACCTGGAATCCCATGCCGGCCACGGATCCGCCACTGCCGGTCCCATTTATCGCAAAAATCCGGTATTTGTGCCCGTTCAACGCCACCCGTTTATCGACGGCGCCAGCGTCGTCAATGCCGCAGTTGTCGAGCACATGGAGAGTTTTTATGTTCAACTTCAATTTGATCAACATGGCAGATTCGTGCTGGACAATATCACCTCCGCCAACCGCGGCCGACGCATAGCCATTTTCGCCCAGTTTCCGGAGAATCGTTGGCTTGCGGTGCCTCTGATTACTCAACCCAATTCAACCGGTGTGTTTACTTTCACGCCGGATGCCTCCAAAGAAGAAGCCGAGAGGTTTGTTCGCGGCTTGAACAATGTGGCGCAGACCCTTCACAAAACTAAACCGAAGAAAAAAGGCTGATTTTTGTGAAACTCCTGCTGTTATCCATTCTCCTCCTGCTGGGAAGTTTTCCCTTGTTTGCCGCGAAATTGGTTCTCCCCACTGCCAACCAGTCCATCTACAAAATAAATGAACAGAACAAATATTTTGCAGGCACAGTTGGCAGGACCTGGGAAAGCGGCACATTTGGATGCGTTCGGTCCGGGGGAGGCCAAATGCACGAAGGCATTGATATCCGCTCAATCCGCAGAGACAAAAACGGGGAACCCATTGATCCCATTCTAGCCACTGCGGACGGCACTGTCGCCTATATTAATCCCAAGGCGTCGTTATCGAATTACGGCATCTATATCATTTTGCGCCACCGTATTGACGGGCTGGAAATTTATTCCAATTACGCGCATTTAAGCGCGATTCGTCCTGGTCTGAAAGTGGGCCAATCCGTAAAGGCAGGCGACGTCATCGGAACGATGGGAAGAACAGCCAACACACGGGAAACAATCTCCAAGGACCGGGCACACCTGCATTTTGAGTTAAACTTCTTCGTCAACGAGCAGTTTCCAGCTTGGTACAAAAAGAATTTTCCCGGGCAACGCAATGACCACGGCATCTGGAACGGCCAAAACCTTATCGGCGTGGATCCGCGGTTAATTTATCTCACCCAAAAACGACAGGGGGACCAATTCAGCCTGCTCCGTTGGGTGCAAAGCCAACCCGAACTGTGCCGAGTGCTGGTGCGGCGGGTTGATTTTCCATGGGCGCGCCGATACGCCCCGTTGGTTCAACGAAACCCCGTCGCAGAGAAAAATGGAGTCGCAGGCTACGAAATCGCCCTCAGCTATAATGGGTTGCCCATCCAACTAACCCCCAGGTCAGCCGCCGACTTCCGCGGCCATGCCGCCTTTTATCTGCTCTCCGTCAACGTAGTTGAGCAGAAAAAAAATCCCTGTCGAAAGCTCGTGGCACCGAAGGGTAAAGGCTGGGAACTCACATCAAGCGGCCAAAAACTACTGGAATTGCTCACGTATTAAAGAGGTTGCCAAAACCCGACTGGCTTGGTAGAAATTCCTCAAGCCCGTAAACAGAAATGAACCAGCCTCCACAATCCGCTCGCATGGCGGTAAAGCCATCGGTGCAATTTCGTTGCGCCAGCAAGCGCTCTTTGGCTGGGTTCACAATGGCCGAACTGTTGGTGGTCATCGCCATCATGGCCGTTTTAAGCGCCATTTTGCTCCCCGCGTTGAACAAGGGCCGCTCCCGTTCACAGGCCATTTCCTGCCTCAACAATCTGCGCCAACTCCAGCTTTCGTGGCAGATGTATTCCGATGACAACGAGGACACTCTTCCCGCCAATAATTATGTCGATGGTTTTAAGGTCGGAAGCTTGGTCCTGACGAAAGGACCGTCCTGGTGCCCGGGAAATGCTCGTACGGACACTACTACCGCCAACATCGAAAACGGGCTTTTGTTCGGCTACAACCGTTCCACAGCCATCTACCACTGCCCTTCTGACAATTCCAGAGTTGAGGCGCCCGGCGTTGAGGGCGACCGCCTCCGCACGCGAAGCTACAGCATGAGCGGCTCCATTAACTCTGAAGTCACCGGCGGCCCCTTCTTCAGAAAATTTTCAGAAATCCTCACGCCGTCCCCCTCGGGCCTATTTGTTTTTCTTGATACCCATGAAGATGGCATACTGGACGCTCAGTTCGCCATGTTCCGCAACGGTTCGGATTATCCTAAGGCGTGGATTGATCTTCCCTCTGGCCGCCATGATCAGGCGGGCAACCTCTCCTTCGCCGACGGGCACATTGAGCGCTGGCGTTGGCAGGCCCCCAAGGTCTTCACCCGTTGGCAGCAACCCGCTTCCAGCATGGAGGACCTGAATGACCTCCGCCGGCTTCAAGGCGCCATGCGCCAGGAATAAGTTTCCGAAGCTTTCCCGTTGATCTCCCACAAGCAAAAACCTTTGCTTTCCGGTTTCTCCCGCGCGGTTATTTTTCTAACAAGAAAATGAAGGCGGTAGGCCCGATTCCAAAAAAACTGTCCGGTGCCAGCGTGCTGGCATTTACCCTGGTCGAGCTGTTGGTTGTCATTGCCATCATAGCCATTCTGGCAGCCCTCCTCCTCCCGGCTCTGGGGCGCTCCAAGGAAAATGCGCTGGCCATTTCCTGCCTGAACAACCTCAAGCAGCTCCAGCTCTGCTGGAATATGTATGTTCACGACAACAACGATGTTCTCACACCCAATGACGAGGTTTACACACCTTCAGGATCCATTCTGAGCAACGGTGTCTCTTGGTGCACCGGCATCGCCCGCTTTGAAACCAATACCGAGAAAATAGAAAAGGCCCTTTTATTTCCCTACAACCGCACGCCGGCAATTTATCGATGTCCAGCGGAC
>CALJZV010000228.1 GCA_937983475.1 uncultured Verrucomicrobiales bacterium | reverse complement strand
TCCAGGTTCGGGCTGCCGCTGAGAATGCTGGTGTGCCCTTGGATGACGGTCAAAATGTTATTGAACTCGTGGGCAATGCCGGCGGCCAGTTCGCCGACCGCCGCGAGGCGTTCCTGGCGTAGGAGCGTTTCCTGGCTGAGGCGAAGGGCTTCCTCGGCCTGCTTGCGTTCCTGGATTTCATGCTCCAGTTCCTTGGTGCGGTCGCCCACCAGTGATTGCAGTTCCACCTGGCGCTGTTTCAGGCTGCGAAGCCGCAGATGGATGGTGCCCGCGGTAGTCGCGATCACCAGCCCCGCGCACAGCGAGTAAAACCACCCTGTCTGCCAGACATGCGGCTTGAGGGTCACGCGCAGGTTCGCGCCGGTTTCGTTCCAGAGGCCGTCATTGTTGCTGGCGATGACCTGGAACTCATAATCTCCCGGACGAAGGTTGTTGTAGTAGGCCGTGCGGCGGGTTCCCGCCTCGACCCAGCTGTCGCTGAAGCCCTTGAGCCGGTATTTGAACTGGTTTTTTTCCGGAGCGCGCAGGCTGAGCGCGGTGTAATGAATCTCCAACTCGCCCCGGCCAGGCGGCAACCGGATCGTTTCAGTAGTGGGCAATGGATTGCCGTCCGCCACGACGGTTTCAATATAGACTGGGGGCGGATTGTAGTTGGGTTTCAAATCCGTTCGCGGGTCAATGACGATCAGGCCCTTGGCGGTGGCAAACCAGATGCGGCCATCGCGCGACTTCCAGCCCGCGGGTTTGCCAATGCTGTTACATTCGACGGTGACCATGCCGTCCGCCTTGCCATAAGCGGTGCTTGGGATGGACTTGATGCGTCCGGCATCGAACTCGTCAAAGCTTTTCCTGCTGACCCGGAAGACGCCCGTGCGGCAGCTCATCCAGAAATAACCCAGATCATCTTCAATTATTTCGAAGACATCATCGCTTGAGAGCCCCTGATGTGTGGTGTAGGTGGTAAACCGTCCATCCTTATACCGGTTCAACCCGCCGCCCATTGTCCCGATCCAGAGGTTTCGCGCGGTGTCTTCATAAAGCGCGATCACTGTATTGTGGGAGAGCCCATTGGTGGTGGTGAATGACTCGAAGCGGTCGTTGACACGGCGCGAAAGGCCAGTTTGCGTGCCGATCCACAATGCTCCGGAACGATCCTCCAAAAGGGCGCGGATGTTGTTGCCGACCAGCCCGTCTTCGGTGGAGAAACGGGTGAAGTTGCCGTTCCGGTTCCGGGCGAGGGACGAGGCGGTCCCAATCCACAGGTCACCCTTGGTGTCCTGGTAAATGACCTTGACGCCTGAATCCACGGGATGACCGGTGCTCCGGGCGTACCGGGTGAAAAAGCCGTTTTCGAATTGATACACGCCCGCCTCGTAATCCCCGCCCACCCACAAGCGTCCCTGCCGATCCTTGTGCAAGGACACCAGCATGTCGCTGAACAATCCGGCCTTGGGGACGCCGTGCTCGGTGGTGTAAGCCTTGATGCCGTTGGTTGTCAGATGATTGAGACCGCCGCCCCAGGTGGCGAGCCACATCGAATTGTCAGCGTCTTCGCACACCGAAATCACATTGTTGTGAGTCAGCCCGTTTTGCTTGGTGTAAGTGGTGAATCGTCGCACGTTGAGGCGGCTGAGGCCGTCTTTGGCCGCAATCCAAATGCTCCCCTCCTGATCCTCAATGATGGCGTTGACCACATCGTAGGCGAGGCCCTGCATGGTGGTTTCGGTGATGAAATGCCCGTTTTCATAGCGATTGAGACCGCCGTATGACCCCACCCACAGCGTTCCGGTGCTATCTTCAAAAATTGACGTGACATTGTTGTCAGCCAGCCCGTGCTTGGTGGTGAATTTTTTGAACCGACCACTCTTTGTCATCTGGAACAACCCTGTCGTGCCTCCGGCCCATAGCACCCCGTTGCGGTCCACGTGCACCGCCCGAAGTGAGGACGGCCCCAGGCCATGTTGGACTCCAAAGTTGGTAAACTCGCCATTATGCAGACGAGACAAGGCGCCGCTGCCCGTGGCGAACCAAATCGCTCCGTCCTGATCCTCGCCGATGGCACGGACCACCCGGTATGCCAAATTCGATTCTTCTGTGTAGGTGTCAAACCGTTCATCCTTGAACCGGCTGACTCCATTGGTGGTGCCAATCCACAGCGTGCCGTCCCGGCTGGTGAACAGGCAGCGCGTTGCGTTGTCCGCCAGTCCCTGGTCCTTTGTGAAACCAGTGAACTTTCCGTCCTTGAACCGGGTCACCCCTCCGTTGAACGTGCCAATCCACAGGCTGCCGTCGGGTGTCTCGCTCAAAGCATAAATGTGGGAATCCTTCAGCTCAGGGGTGTTTTTGTCATTGAACACAGTGAATTTGACCCCATCGAAGCGGGACAATCCCTTTTGTGTGCCCACCCACAAGTAGCCGTCGCGCGTCTGGCAGACCGCCTGCACGTAATTTTGCGGCAGGCCATCCTCAAAGTGCCAGGAGCGGTGAAGGTATTGCGCCGCCTCCAGCCGTCCCATCCATCCGCAAAGCAACATTATGGCCGCAAAAGCCATCCTTCGCCATTGGACACCCGCTTTGGTCGATACAGGGTGTTGTTGTGTTGTTTGGGGCATGAATTCGCTGTGACTCAATTAAAAAGGGTTTCATCCGGACATCGTGGCATAGCAAACCTTTATTTTCCTTGGGATGCCTGTGCCTCATTGTCTGTCAAAGACCTAGTTTATCGGCAAACACAAACCGTGCCAAACATCAATATTCGGGCAAAGGCGTTGCAGAACCGCCTTGATTTGCTAATAAATAACCCCAATGAAGACTTTGGCCGCGCTTTTCACCGCTTTAACCGCCCTTTCCACAATGACTTTCGCCCAAGGATTGGCCCCGGACTTGATTGTCCTCAATGGTCATGTCCGAACTCTGGACAAAAATAAACCCCAGGCCGAGGCCGTTGCCGTAATAGGAAATAAGATTGCCGCTGTCGGGACAACCGAGGAAATCCAGAAGCTGCGCGCCTTCAAAACCCGTGTCGTGGACGCCAAGGGCCGTCTCATTTTGCCCGGATTCAACGATGCACATGTCCATTTTCTGTCCGGCGGGTTTTCCCTCTCAAGCGTCGACCTGCGCGATGCCAAATCCCCCGAGGAACTGGCCAAACGCCTGGGTGAATTTGCCCAGAAGCAGCCCAAGGGCCGCTGGATTCAAGGCGGCGATTGGGACCATGAAAAATGGCCCGGCACACCGCTGCCGACCAAGGAGATGATTGACGCCGTCACCCCCGACCACCCGGTGTTTGTCACTCGCACCGACGGGCACAGGGCCCTGGCCAACATCCTGGCCATGAAACTGGCCGGCATTACAAAGGAAATAAAAGATCCGCCCGGCGGTGTCGTGGTTCGCGATCCGCAAACCGGTGAACCGACCGGCGTGTTCAAGGATTCGGCCATGGACGCCATTTAGAGGGTCATTCCGCCGCACAGTCTCAAGGAAAAA
>CALJZV010000227.1 GCA_937983475.1 uncultured Verrucomicrobiales bacterium | reverse complement strand
AACGTGGGTTTTCATGCGATCAGCGCCGCCCTCCTGTTTCTTATTTTGTCAAGAATCACCGGGTCTGTCTGGCGCAGCGCGTCTGTGGCGGCCCTGTTCGCCTGGCATCCATTGCAGGTGGACACGGTGGCTTGGGTAGCTGAGCGCAAGAATGTTTTGAGCACCGTCTTCTGGATGCTGACGGTTTGGGCGTACGTCCGGTTTGCGGAACTGAAAACTCAGGCATTGAGAGCCAAAAACCGGTGGTATGCGCTTTCGCTGGCGTGCTTTGGGCTCGGCCTGATGGCAAAATTCACTTTGGTGACGCTGCCCTTTGTGCTGCTGCTGCTGGATTTCTGGCCGCTCAAGCGGTTCAGGGGTTTTATTTTTCCGGCCGCCGGTTCCCAACTGGAGGGCGGTGCCTCTGATAAAATAAAAGTGGATGTCACTTCGCTGGCCATTGATGCCAGGCGACTGGTTGTCGAAAAACTTCCATTTTTCGTCCTCACGATGGTTTCCTGCGCGATCACCTATCTGGCCCACCACCGTCTGGGAATCGTGATGAGTGGGCAGGACTATTCTTTGGGAGCCCGGCTCGCGAACGCGGTCGTTTCCTACGCGCGATACATTCGAAAAACTGTTTGGCCCGATGACTTGGCTGTGTTGTATCCGCACCCCGGTTTTTGGCCCCTGCTGGCCGTTGTGGCTTCGGTGCTGTTGTTGACGGGATTGACTGCGCTCGTTGTCTGGAGATGGCGGCGTCAACCCTACTTGGCGGTGGGCTGGTTTTGGTTTTTGGGAATTCTTGTGCCAGTCATCGGGTTGGTGCAGGCCGGGATACAATCCATGGCCGACCGGTTTGTTTATGTGGCCATCATTGGGTTTTTCATCGCTTTGGTCTGGGCCGTGGCCGACCTTCTACGAAAGACGGGCGCGCGAAAAATACTGTCTGTGGTGCTCCTCGTGGGCGGGTTGGGAGCGAGCATGATCATGACCTCCTTTCAATTGCGCCATTGGCAGGATTCAGAGCATTTGTTTCGGCGCGCCCTGATGGTGACCCAGAACAATTATCTGGCTCACAATAATCTCGGGCTTGCCCTGTTGCGGCGGGGCGAAATGGAATCGGCGCGCCATCATTTCATGGAGGCGATCCGGATCAATCCATTTGACCCGGACGCGCATTTCAACCTTGGCGTGCTGGCGGAGCGGGAGGACAACCTCGATGAGGCGGTTCTGTGGTATCAAAAAATGGCTGGGTTTGGCTACAAGTTGGAGCAACCGCTATTTCGCCTTGGTCAGATTGCCCAGAGGCAGGAAAAGGCGGATGAGGCCTTTCAATATTTTGCGGGAGCCGCGAAGGTTAAGCCTTCCTGGGCGGAGCCGTTCAACAGCCTGGGCATGATGTTACAACGCCGGGGACAACAGGCTGAGGCCATACAGCATTACCAGCGGGCTTTGCAGTTGGATGCGGATTTCGCGGAGGCGCACAACAATTGCGGCGTGGCGCTGGCGTCGCTGGGGCGGTGGGACGAGGCGGGGTGGCATTTTCGTGAAGCAGTGAGAGCGGCGCCTGAAAATTCTCAGGCCCACAGCAACCTGGGATTGACGCTAGTTCAGAAGGGCCAGTTTGCCATGGCCAAGGCCCATTATCAGGAAGCGATCCGATTAGACCCTGAAAACGCGGACGCCCATTTCAATCTGGGGTTGGTGCTCGTCCGCGAGAACAAATACCTCCCAGCCCTGCCGCATCTTGAGAAGGCGGTTTCACGCAACCCCGAAAATGCGCAGGCACTGAAGGAACTGGGGCTGGCATTGATGGAGGCTGGACGATCTGAGGAGGCGCGACCACGGCTCCAGGCTGCCTTGAAATTGCAGCCCAATTATCCCCAGGCCCATTTGGCCATGGGGCGTTTGCTGGCGTCCTTGGGCGAAAGGGAGTTGGCGGTGGATCATTTCAGGCGAGCGATTGCATTGATGCCTGATTTGACTGAGGCGCAGGAACAGTTGGAGGCCATCATCGGGAAGCGGACGGAACACCCATCGGAGCCTTGAGGTGATCAAGGGGGCGAACGATCAGGCGTCGGCATCGCAAACGGTTTTTCATTTTGGTAAAGGCTGAGGCGCTCTCTGGCGAGTTTGGCCAGCACATCGTTACCTTCGGACTCCGCCAGTGAAAGCGTTCTTTGGACAGTGGCGATGGCTTTTTCAAACTGTCCATTGGCTGCGTAGGCCGCGTCCAGAGTGCCCAGAAACGCGGTCCGCTTCCATTCAGTCAACTCGCAGGCGCGTTCGGCCAGGCGCACGGCTTCGGCGCCGTTGCGGACCTGTTCATCCGGGTGCGTGGCCAGGATCCAGGCGAGCTCGTTTTTGGGCAGCGGCCAGTTTGGGGCAAGGGCAATTGCCTGTTGAAAATGCCGCGAGGCTTCCCTTGCCTTTCCTTCTCTTGCCATCATCAGCCCAAGGCTGACACGGGCCGCCGCGTTGTCGGGTTGGGCTTGAACGGCCTGCTCATAATGCGCCTCGGCGTTTTCGAACTGATTGGCATGGTAGTAAAAATCGCCCAGTTTCAGGTGCGCTTCCGCATGGGCAGGATCCAGCCCAATCACCTTCTTAAGCTCGGCTGCGGCGTCACCTTTATTCCCGGCGCGTTCGAGGGCCGTAGCCAGATTGAACCGCGCCTCGATGAAGTCAGGCCTGATTTTCAGGGCGGAATTCAACCGGTTTATGGCCTCGGCAATTTGGCCCGCTTCAAGCAAACAGTAGCCAAGGTTGTTCAATGTGTCGGGGTCTTGGGGACGAATCCGGGCGGCCAGGGCAAATTCTTCCCCGGCCTCCTGCCATCGGCCTTGGCGGGCCAGGAGCGCGCCGACATTGTAATGCCCGTTGAATCCCATGATCTGAGGCTCGATGCGGGTTGCCTCCCGGTAATGTTGAATCGCGTCGTCGTGCCGGTTTTTTTCAGCCAGGGTAAAAGCCAGATTGTAATGCGCCAGGGCATTGTTGCGCGTGACCTCCACGGCCCGTCGGAACACGGCCTCTCCGTCGCGCCAGTGCCACAACTGTTGCCTGGCTGCTCCCGCGCACGCCATCGCCGCCACGCCTCCAATCAAATAAAAAAGAGCGGCGGGAATCCGGTATCGGATTAAGGATTCAGAGCCCCCCCAAACTATGGCGACAAACAAGCCAAGCAGAGGCACGTAGGTGTAACGGTCGGCCATCGCATGGCTGCCCACTTGCACCAGGCCGATTACGGGAACCAGCGTGCCCAGAAACCAGAACCAGCCGACCGCCCAGGCGGCGCTGCGCTGTCGCAGGCAAATCGCAAAGAGCGTGATGATGATGAGCAGCAGAACGGCTCCCAAGGCCTGCCACCATGGCCATGCCCCCGGATGCGGGTAAAACGCCGCCAAATCAGCCGGCCAGAATGTTTTTCCCAGATAGCGGGCATAAGAAACCAAAGCATTGGTCAGGCGAGCTTCCCACGGCACCAGGTCGAGCGAGAGAACGGCCCCGGTCCGGTTCTGCGCGATATAGGCTGTGACCGAAGCGGCCAGAGCCACTATGAAAAATGGGATTTTTTCGGTGACAAGGCGCCTTGCTTCCACAGCCAGCAGGCTGAAATCCGCATTTATTTTATTGAAAGTGCCGCGCCCTTGGTTCGTCCCTGATGGCTCGTGTTTTGAGCCCGAAAACCGGCTAAGGGGCCAGTAATCCAGAAGCAGCAGCACGAAGGGCAGGGTGACCAGCATGGGCTTGGCCATCATGCCCAGAGCGAAAAACACCAGCGCCAGCCCATACCAACGCGTTTTGATATCTGAAAGGCCAAAATTTAAATCCCCCGCGGATGATTTCAGTTCCGCGTATCGGAAGTAGGCCCACATCGTCAGCAGCCAGAACAGCGTGCTCAACACATCCTTGCGCTCGGCCACCCAGGCAACGGACTCCACGTGCAGGGGATGCCATGCAAACAGGGCCGCCACCAGGGCGCTTCGCCAAACCGCGCCGTTCATCTTTCTCAAAACAAACTATACCAGCAGGGTGTTGAGGGCGTGCAGGAGCACGCTGGTGAAGTGATGGCCGGACGGATTCATCCCGAACAACTCCACATCGACCAGATGGGACAGCCACGTCAACGGATGCCAAAAATTGGCATAAGTGGTGGTAAACGCCCACCTCACCGCTTTCCAGGTAAGCCCGTCATTCAAATGCGCGTTATCGGTGACGTAAATGTCGTCGTCGAAACCCGTGAACTCAAACCGCAGCGTGGGCCAGAAAAGGGCAAGGGTGCCGGAAAACAATACAAGCGCGATGGCGAGCGGTGTGTGTGATCGGTTTGGTGTCACAATCGCCTTCAAGAGTGGTGCAAACAGGCGTTCGGTTCAACCTCGGCAACGCGGTTAATCGGGTGTGGGCGTGAAAAAAAGTTTTCCGGATCGGTATAGCTCAAGCCGCCTGTCGGCCATCTCGGCCAGCGTTGAATTGCCCTCCGCCTTGGCCATGGCACTCACTTTTTGGGCGGTTTTGATGGCGTCCTCAAACTGCCCGTTGGCAGCGTAGGCGGCATCCAGTGTTCCCAGGAACGCCGTCCGTTTCCACCGGGACAGCTCACAGGCGCGTTCAGCCTGGCGCACCGCTTCCTGGCCATCGCGCACTTTGGGGTCCGGGTGCGTGGCGAGGATCCAGGCCAATTCGTTGCGAGGCAGCGCAGCGTCCGGATCCAGTTCAATGGCGCGGCGAAAATGAGCGATGGCTGTTGGTTGCTCTTGCTGCTGTGCCAGCGCCATGCCGAGGCCGATTTCGTGCTGGGCTTCGCGGGGGTTCAATTCGGCCGCCCGCGAGTAATGTTCCATGGCTTGGGAATAGTGTCCCAGTTTATAGGCGGCGTTTCCCAGGTTGTGGTGCGCAGCCGCGCTTTGGGGAGAGAATTCGATGGCCTTCCGGAAATGTTGAATGGCCTCCTGAAGTTGTCCCTGTTTGTTGTAAATGGCCCCCAGATTGATGTGCGCCTCGGCAAATTCGGGCTTGATGCTGAGCCCTTGGTTGTAAAGTTGGATCGCTTGATCCAATTGCCCTTGTTTTTCGAGGACGTGGGCAAGGTTGAAGACCGCCCCGACCAGTCCCGGCCGAATACGGAGTGCATGCCTGAAGTGTTCCGCTGCGGCGGCGAAATCGCCCTTCGACGCCATGGCCAAGCCCCATTGGTTGTGGGCCTCGGCATCGCGCGGATCCAGCTTTAAGGTCGTTTGAAGGGCGGCAATGCCTTCGTCAAGGCGGTCCATCTTGATGAAAGTGATGCCCAGGTTCAAATGAGCCTTGCTGAAGTCTGGCCGCAGGCGCAACGCCCGTTCGCAGTGGCGCACGGCTTATTCCAAGATGTTTTCCGCAGCGGCGACCGATGCAAAAGCGGTGTGGGCAACATAATTGCCTTCAGTTACGGTGGCGGCGTGCTCGAACAGGGCCGAGGCGCTGCGCCAATGCTTGGTTTGGGCGCGGCTGGCAAAGCCGCAGAGCACCATGACCGCCACTGCGGCAGCCATGGCGGCCACGCGCGCCGGAGGGCGGCTTTTTGTTAGATAAAAGAGCCCCCAGACTGCGGCAATGGTCAGTCCGATTGAGGGCAAATAGGTGTATCGATCGGCCATGGACTGGGAGCCGACCTGCACCAGGCCAATGACGGGGATCAGCATGCCCAGAAACCAAAGCCAGCCCACAGCCAAATGAGGCGCCCGCCGCAGGCCGCGTGCGACGCTCCAAGTGATCAAAAGTATTCCAAGCGCCGCTCCGGCCACCTGCCACGCGGGCCAGTGCCGAGGGTGGGGATAAAACACCGCAAGGTTTGCGGGCCAGATAATTTTGCCGAGGTAGCGCGCGACCGAGACGGCCGCGTTGGCCGCGCGGTCCAAGAGAGAAAGGTCTTGGAGTTGGGCCACGGCGCCACCACGTCCTTGAGCGTAGAGTGTGATGACGCAGGATGCGGCAGACAGCGCAAAAAACGGAATTTTTTCAATGACGAGGGGTTTGGCACCGCGAGCCAAAGTGCCAATGCCCGCTTTCATTTTATTGAAGGCGCTGCTGTTTGGCGGCGTGTTTGAAACCGCGATGCGTAAATCGGAAAATCGCTTGAGCGGCCAGATGTCCAGCAGCAGCAACACAAAGGGCAGCGTGACCAGCATCGACTTGCTCATCAGCCCCAGCGCGAAGAACAAAACCGCCAGCCCATACCACCGGCTCTGTTGATCTGATTGTTGCTCTTTGAGTTTATAATATTTTGCGTACGCCCACAGCGTCAGGAGGGCAAAGAAGCCGCTCAAGACATCCTTGCGTTCGGCCACCCAGGCCACCGATTCCACGCGCAATGGATGAAGTCCGAACAGGGCAGCCGCGACGGCGCTGCGCCAAAGGGAGCCCGTGCATGCCCTGAGTAACCAAAAGAGCAGCGCGCTGTTGGCCGCATGCAAGAGGATGCTCGTCCAGTGATGCCCCCGGGGGTTCAAATGGTAGAAGGTCACATCGAGCATGTGGGAGAGCCAGGTGATCGGGTGCCAATTGGCGGCATCAACCGATTTGAGCGCCCAAACAATGCCAGACCACGTGAGTCCCTGCTGCACTTGAGCGTTTTCTGTGACGTAGTCGGGGTCATCAAACTCGACGAAGGGATGGCCCAATACTGGCCAGTAAACGATGATCACTGCTGCGGCGAGCGCCAGGGCAAGAAAGAGTGAGCGCAGGAAAAGCGAACGTGAAGCGGCGTTGGCCAAGCGATGATGTTCAGGGCGATTCACGGTAGGGTTGGCCTTTTTGATAAAGCGCTAGGCGTTCTCGAGCCAATTTGGCTAGTAATTCCTGCCCATCTTTTTGGGCTTCCTCAATGACTTTTTTTGCTGTTTGGATGGCATCGTCAAACCGGCCGGCTTCGGCATAGGCGGCATCCAGCGTGCCAAGAAACGCCGTGCGTTTCCACTCTGTCAACTCGCAGGCGCGCTCGGCCAAATGAACGGCTTCGGGTCCATTCCTGTATTTGGCGTCAGGATGGGTGGCCAGAACCCATGCCAGTTCGTTGCGGGCCAGCGCGGATTGAGGGTCCAGTTCAATGGCCCGTCTGAGGTGTGGAATGGCTTCCTCGACCTTTGCCTGTTGAGCAAACAGGAGAGCCAGATTCAAATGCACTGTGGGATCATTGGGGTGAAGTTTGAGGGCGGCGCTGAAGTGCTTTTGCGCTTCTGAAAAGTTTGCATTTTTTGCCAGAAGCGAGCCGAGATTGAGGTGGGCCTGGGCCATTGCGGGGTTGAGCTTCAGGGCCTCCCTGTAATGGCGCATGGCGTCGGCAGGTTTGCCTTGGCGGGCGCGGCATCGGCCGAGATTGAAGCGTGGGTCCGCTGCTTGGGGGTTATGGTGAACGGCGTTTTCAAAATGAAGGGCCGCTTCCTCCCATTGTTCCTCCTCAATCAGCGCCATCCCCAGGTTGTTCAGGGCGGCAAGGTGCAAGGGATTGGCTTGGATTGCACGCCGGTAGTGTTCGACGGCATCCTTCCTCTTGCCTTGGTGGGAGAGTATCCTTCCGACGTTATTGTGAGTGTCCGCTTCCTCGGGAAACAGCTTCAGCACCTCGCGGCAATGGTGCAGGGCCTCATCCCACCGTCCCTGGTCCATCAATTCCAAGGCAAGATTGTAATGGACCAGAGCGTTATCCTTGGTCACTGAAAGGGCGTGCCGATACAGCGTCTCACTGTTTTTCCATCGAGGAAGGTGGCGTGTTGTGGCTATTACGGCCCCCGCCAGCAATGCCACAAGCAGCAGAGAGACTGAAATGCGCGCCCAAAGCCGGTTTCCGGCCAGATGCCAAGCGCCCCAGACCCCAGAAATCAAAAGGCCAATCATGGGCAAATAGGTGTAACGGTCGGCCATGGCCTGGGTGCCCACTTGAACCAGTCCGATCACGGGAACCAGCATGCCCAGATACCACAGCCAGCCGGTCATCAGCCAGGGGCAACGTTTTCTCAGTCGTAACGAGGCAATGCTGGCTGTCGCCAGAACCAATAGGGCAACGCCTGCTTTCCAAGTGGGCCACGAGGAAGGATAGGGATAGACGATTGACAGGTTGGCGGGATAAAACATTTTTCCAATATAGGACCCGTAGGCCACCACAGCGTTGGTCAAGCGCCGGACAAGGGAAAAATCCTCCAGCCGTTGCACCGCCTCTCCTTGCGCCCACAGGGTTAAAGCGCATGAAACTGCCGCGAAGGCAAAAAAGGGTGTCTTTTCTGCCACCAAAGGCACCAACTTTTTCCTGAGGGGTAAGGGATCAAGGTCGTTTCTCTCCGGATTGAAAATTCTTCGGAGTGGCCAGAAATCCAGTAGCAGCATGACAAAGGGCAGCGTTACCAGCATTGGCTTGCTCATGAGACCCAAGGCAAAAAATAAAAGCGCAAGTCCGTACCAGAGACGAGTTCGCACCGAATTCTGGGTTTTAAACGCAACAAATCGGGCATAAGCACCAAGGACCAACATGGCAAAAAAGCCGCTTAAAACATCCTTGCGCTCGGCCACCCAGGCGACGGATTCGACGCGGAGGGGATGCCAGGCAAACAAGGCGGCAACGATCGCGCTGCGCCACACTGCGCCGGTCATTAGGCGCAAGATTAAAAACATCATGAGCGAATTCAAGGCGTGGAGACAAATGCTTGTCAGGTGATGCCCTTCAGGACTTAGGGAAAACAGCTCCGCGTCTACCATGTGGGATAACCAGGTAACGGGATGCCAGTTGTTTGAATGCCTTGAAGTAAGAGAAAAGATTACACCCTGTGGGGTTATTCCTTGTGCTATATTGTTGTTTTCGAAGACATAATCCGGGTCGTCGTAGTTAATAAACCCATGTCGGGTTGCGGGCCAGTAGAGCGATAATGTGCCCGCCAACAATAGAACCGCCACCAGCCAGGACAGAATTCCCCGCGGGGAAAGCCTGCGGTTTTTCATGGCGCATATAGGGTTTGAACTCATGTATAGAAGTGAAAATGCCTTTTAATTCCACCTTTTCGGTTGAAGAGGTATTTGGATTAATCGAAGTGGCTCATTTTAGTATGCCGAGAGTCAAAGTTAATCTCATCCGCATGGTGACAAGCGAAAAACAGGAAAATAAATTTGACACAGTGTGGGGTTTCTGGTGGTATGGCCGAGCATTAAGCCACTACACACGGTAATGAAAACCACTACCATGCACATCGCGTCGATGCCGACAGTCGCGTGTTTCCAATTGGAAAAGTCTTGTTCATCCGCACGTGTGGCGCGGCTCCTTGCCAATCCGTTCATCCAAAAAGCCTGATAACCAACTATGAAAACCGCAACATTAAAAACCCTGTTTGCCACAGCCACGGCGCTCGCGCTGGTGGGCTCAGTGGCAAAAGCGCAAACGGTCATTGTCGAAAGCCGCACTGCCAGCGGCACCCTGACTGCCAACCCGCCCTACCAAGAGGTGTCCGGCAACTGGGGTAATTCCACGGCGAAGAGTTCGGCTACGGGCCTTTCGGGTTCGGCGACCCAGGGGTCTCGTTTTGCCACCAGCGCCAGTTCGACATTCAACGTCAAGCCAACCTTGGCAACGGCGGGCGGCATTTACTCGGTGGATATCAGTCATCCAACCTCAACTTCAATTCCTGCCAACCTGAGTGTGAACATCTCGGTGACTGGCGGAACGGGGTTGCCCGCCTCCACCACGGTGTTTTCACAGTCTGGTTCCCACACATGGGAGGCCATCGGCACGTTGACCCTGAACGGTGGTGTGACGGTGCCCACCGTGCAATTCACCAAGAACACTGGTGACGGCACAGGCCAGCGGTTTTACTCGGACGCGGTGCGGTTCATTTTTCAAGGAACACCGGCATCGGCGCGGACATGGGATGGCGGTGGCGCGGATGACAACTGGAGCACGGCGGCCAACTGGGGTGGAACGGCCCCGGCGCTGAGTGGCGACGCGGTGGTGTTCGCCGGCAATACCCGCCTGACCCCCTCAATGAACAACAGCTACAGCGTCTCGTCGCTCTCCTTCAGCGCAGGCGCGGGCGCGTTCACCATCGGACGCCCCGGCAGCGAAACGCTTACAGTGAGCAGTTCGGCGGGCATCACCAATCTCTCCTCCTCTCTACAGACGTTGAATGTTCCCGTGGCGCTGACGGGCACAGGCGGCAATGTGGATGTTGGTTCCGGCGGCATGGTCATTGATGGCGCTGTGAGCGGCACGCAAGGACTGACCAAAAAAGGCAGCGGAGTTCTGACGTTGCAAGGCAGCGATGCCAATACGTTCACGGGCACGGTGAATGTCAACGCCGGAACGCTGGTGCTTAACAAGCCCGCCGGAGTGAATGCGGTGGGCGGCACGGCTATCACCATCGCCGGCAGCAGCACAGTGGTTCGGCAGGACGCCGATGACCAGCTCCCAAACGGCCTGAATTTAACTCTGACCGGAGGCGGCAAATATGATTTGAACGACAATTCAGAGACGATCCTCAATGTGTTGATCGGCAGCGCCAATGCGGCCTCCGTTATTGATCTAGGATCGGGGTCACTGACGATTGCCCCCACGGCTCAAAACCTCTTTTATGGCCAGATTTATGGCAACGGCGGCACCTTCATCAAGAACGGCGGCGGCGAGTTCCGCGCTCATAACACCAACAGCTCGTTCAGCAAGCTGGTGGTCAACACCGGCCTCTTTCGCGCGGGCAACTGGAGCAGCACCAACTGGAGCGATACTATTTTCGGCGCGCGTCCCGCTTCCTTCGTGGCCGATGCCATTACTCTGAATGGCGGATCGATCGGCGCGAGCTTCAATCTCTTCATCACGCCCAACCGCGGCATTACGCTGGGCGCAGCAGGCGGTCATATTGACGGCTCGGCAGGAACAACGACAGTGCAGAGCCAGATTTCGGGCGTTGGCGCATTTAACAAGACAACCGGGGGCACGGTTATCTTTGAAGGCGAGAATACGTACAGCGGTGGCACAATAATCAATGCCGGAACAATCCGCATTGTGGCGGATTCGGGTCTCGGCGCGGTTCCCGGAGCCTTGGACACGCTGAACATCTCCTTGGGTGGCGGCACTCTGGACATGACCAATAATTTCACGCTGAACGCAAACCGCGGCATCACCATGACTGCCAACAGTTCGTTGAGCGTCCAAGCCAATTCCACCGTGACCTACAACGGGGTGGTCAATGATGGTGTGGATGATTTTATCCTGACCAAGAGCGGCACGGGCAAGTTGATCATGGGTGGTGAAAACTTTCACTCTGGCGGAACCAAGCTCAACGGCGGCATCCTGGCAATTACACTGGCTGAGGCCATTGGCAGTGGCCAGCTTGATTTGGCTAGCAGCTCGGCTGAATTTCAAAATGAAGCCGCCTCTCTCATTACCCTTCTCAACTCGGTGAAATTTACGGCCGCGACAGTCAAGGTCGGCGGTAATGGCAACCTGGAGTTTGCTGGCGATGTTGAAACTGGCGGTTCTCCCTCGGCTTTGTCCGTGGCTGATGGGCGCACATTGACCATATCAGGCACAATGATGGGCGCGGCAACCTTCACCAAGATCGGTGATGGCACGGTGGAAATCACCTCCGACACGCATGCCTCCACCTTGGACACCGTCGTTAATGCTGGGACGCTCAAGTTGAGCAACGGTGCGACAGGCAGTGCCATTGGTACCGGCAATTTGATTGTCAACACTAATGGAACGGTCAGCGGCGCCGGCACGATCACCGGAAGCATCTCCCTGGACCGTGGCACCATTTCTCCTGGAGCCAGCCCTGGCACGTTGTTCAGCGGCAGCCAGACTTGGGGGCCCGGTTCGACCTACGTGGTTGAAATTAACGACGCAACAGGCACCGCCGGCGCGGATCCCGGCTGGGACAAGATTGCCATCACGGATGGCTTGGACATTACGGCATCCTCTGGAGACCCAATTGTCATTGATGTGACCTCGCTCACGACCGGCAACGTGCCCGGCAGCGCCGCCAATTTCAGCGGCAGCACGGCTTACACATGGACGATTGTGACGACGACGGCCGGCATTACTAATTTCAGCGCCGACAAGTTTGACGTTCAAACGGCCAGCTTTACCAATCCTCACAACGGTATTTTTGTGGTGGAGACGGCCAATGGTGGGAACGATTTGGTGTTGAAGTATCTGCCGGGTCCGTCGATTACCGGTCAGCCTGCCAGCCAGAGTGTGGCTGTGGGCGGCGTGGCGACCTTCAGTGTGACGGCTGTGGACAATGGATTTGGTCCGTTGAGCTATCAATGGAAGAAGGGCGGCGTGGACATCAGCGGGGCGACTGACAGCGATTACACGATCAATCCTGTGGCCGGTTCGGACGCTGGCAGCTACACGGTGTTGGTGAGCAATGCCAACGGCAGCGAATTGAGCGCGGCGGCGACCCTGGGAGTGCCTCCGGACATCACGGCGCAGCCGCAGAGCCTGGTGCGTGACGCGGGGCAGAACGCGACCTTCAGCGTGACGGCGACGGGCAGCGCTCCGTTGAGCTATCAGTGGAAGAAGGGCGGCGTGGACATTGGCGGCGCGACCGATTCGAGCCTGACCCTGGTGGGCGTGTTGAACGCCGATGAAGGCAGTTTCACGGTGGCTGTGAGCAACAGCGAAGGCACGGTGACGAGCGACGCGGCGACGTTGACAGTGAATGATCCTGTGATCGTGAGCAACCCTGGCAACCAGACCAAGAATGCGGGCGAGAATGCCAGCTTCACGGTTGGGGCCAACGGCACTGGGTTGACGTTCCAATGGCGCAAGGATGCGTCGCCGATTGGCGGCGCGACGGATGCGACCTTGAATTTGATCGGCGTGGCGCAGGCGGATGCCGGCAGCTACGACGTGGCGGTGACCGGTCCTGACGGGACTGTGACGAGCGCGGCGGCGACATTGACGGTGATTGATCCGCCTGTGATCACGGTGCAACCCGCGAGCCAGAGCGTTGGCGCCGGCAGCAACGCGGTGTTCACCGTGAGCTCCACGGGCAGCACCCCAAGCTTTGTGTGGAAGAAGAATGGTTCTCCGCTGTCGAATGGCGGGAATGTGAGCGGCGCGACGACAGCGACCCTGACTCTTGCTGGCATTACGCAGTCGGACGCGGCGGATTACACGGTGGAATTGAGCAACGCGGCTGGAAGCGACACCAGCGCGGCGGCGACCCTGACGGTAATTGATCCTCCGGCGATCACGACGCAACCGCAGAGCCAGGCTGCGGCGACCGGCAGCAACCCGAGCTTCACGGTGGCAGCGAGCGGCACGGCGCCGTTGAGCTACCAGTGGAAGAAGGACGGCAGTGATTTGAGCGATGGCGGGAACGTGAGCGGCGCGACGACCGCGACATTGACGTTGAGCAACGTGGCTGCGGAGGACGAGGGCGACTACACGGTTGTGGTGAGCAACGCGGCGGGAAGCGTGACCAGCGACGTGGCGAACCTGACGGTGAGCGACGTGCCGGTGATCAACACCCAGCCTGAGAGCCTGGTGAAGAACGCGGGCGAGGAAGCGACGTTCAGCGTGGTGGCGAGCGGCGCGGCGCCGTTGAGCTATCAGTGGCGCAAGGACGGGACGCCGATTGGCGGTGCGACCGAGTCGAGCTACACGATAGCGAGCGTGGCGCAGAGTGACGCGGCGAGCTACACGGTGGTGGTGACCAACACGGTGGGCAGCGCGACGAGCGACGCGGCGACCTTGACGGTGATTGATCCGCCGGTGATCACGGTGGATCCCTCGAATGTGGACGTCGGCGCCGGCAGCAACGCGGTGTTCACGGTGAGCTTCACCGGGACCAGCCCGAGCTTCCAATGGAAGAAGGACGGCGGCGACATCAGCGGCGCAACAACGGCGACGCTGACCCTGACCGGCGTGACGACCGCCGACAATGGCAGCTACACGGTGACACTCAGCAACTCCGCTGGCACCAACACCAGCGCTGCCGCAGTGCTGACAGTTTACAATCCTCCCGTGATCACGGTGCAGCCTGTGTCGCAGAATGCGGCGACGGGAGCAAACGTGGAATTCACAGTGAGTGCGACCGGCACCTCCTTGAACTATCAGTGGAAGAAGGATGGCGGGGACATCAGCGGGGCGACAACGGCAACATTGAGCCTGACCGGTGTGACCGCTGCGTCGGATAATGGCAGCTACACGGTGGTGGTGAGCAACGTGGCGGGCAGTGAGACCAGCAGCGCGGCCACCTTGACGGTGATTGATCCGCCTGTGATCACGGGCCAGCCTGCGAGCCAAGTGGTTAATTCCGGCGACCCGGCGACCTTCACAGTGGTGGTGAGCGGTGGCGGCAGCATTACCTACCAGTGGAAGAAGGAAGGCAGCGACATTGGCGGCGCGACCGATTCAAGTTACACGATAGCCTCGACGGTGCTGGGTGACGCGGGCAGTTACACGGTTGTCGTTGCCAATGAAGTGGGCAGCGTGACCAGCGACTCCGCGACGTTGACCGTCAATCAGGCTCCGGCCATTACATCTCAGCCGGCCAATGCCAGCGCCTCGTTTGGCGGCAACGCGACCTTCACGGTCACGGCCACCGGCAATCCGCTGAACTACCAGTGGCGCTTTAACGGGGACGACATCTCCGGCGCGACCGACAGCAGCTACACGGTGAACAACGTGCAGCAGGCCAATCTGGGCTACTACTCGGTGCGTGTGCATAACTCGCTCGGATCGGTGACCAGTGTGGAGGCCTCGCTCTCCAACGCGGGAGCACCCCTCCTGTTTGATAATTTCGATGGCTATGTGGACCAGGCAGCCTTTGAGGCTTCTTGGCAACCCATCGCAACTGTAGCACCGACCAGTGCTACCCTTTCGACAGCCCAGGCTGTAAGTGCACCTAAGTCAATTCATGTGGCTGGGACTTCCACAAGCAACCAGCAACGCAACCAAAAGATCTTCACCACTACCGGCCTTGTGTCGGCGAACAACGTGGTCACGTTCAGTTTTGATTTCTATGATTCAAACGCTGCGGCGTCACCTTACCGCCAACACGCCAACCTGCAGGATGGCACAGCTCCAGGTGGCAGCGGCCAGTTGGTGTCGATGGGCTTGAACAACAATCTCACGGGAACCAACTACATGGCGCGCATTCTGGGCTTCAATGGTGGGGCTTACTTCAAGCTGGATGATGCCGGCGCGGTGGGACGCTCCACAGGCTGGCACAACTTGAAAGTGGTGATCAGCGATGTGGACTTCAAGTTCTATGTGGATGGAGTGTTGTCTAAGACGGTGTCGCAAACGGGCTTGACCCTTCGCAGCTACAATGTGGTTCGCCTTGGTTCTGGCGTGTCGAATGCCAACAACGAATCCTATTACGACAACATGCTGGTCAGCATACCGCCTCCTGCGGCCCCGACCATCACCGCCCAGCCAGCCAGCCTGGTGAAGGATGCCGGTCAAAGCGCGACCTTTACTGTAGAAGCAAATCCGAACATCGTCAGCTACCAGTGGCGCAAGAATGGGGTGAATATCTCCGGCGCCACAGATTCGGCCTACACCATCAACGGTGTGGTCAACGCGGATGAAGGTTCCTATACGGTAATTGTGATCAATGATGCCGGTCCGGTGACCAGTGATGCGGCCACATTGACGGTGAACGACCCGGCAATCGTGACGCAGCCCTCGAGCGTGGTGGCGGCCAATGGTGGCAACGCCTCTTTCTCGGTGGTGGCAGCCGGAACGGCCTTGACCTACCAATGGAAGAAGGACGGCGCTGTCATTACAGACACGACCGACGCGTCCT
>CALJZV010000226.1 GCA_937983475.1 uncultured Verrucomicrobiales bacterium | reverse complement strand
CGGAGCCAAAGTGACCCCGGAGTATGTGAAGCCCGAACAGGTCGTGCAGATCGCCTCAAAAATTCTGGAGCGCGACACGTGCCTGCTGGTGACCCGCATCACACCTGACCATGCGCGGGCCATGAAGAAAAAATTCAAAAGCGCTGTCTATCATGAACTGGCCCGGTGCGTGACTGTGGAAAAAAAGCCGCTACCCAAGCGCCCGGGAAAAATCGTCGTCGCCTGTGCGGGGACCAGCGACCTAGCCGTTGCCGAGGAGGCTGTGCTGACGGCAGAGGTGATGGGCAACACGGTCGAGCGCATTCGGGACGCGGGCGTGGCGGGGCTCCATCGCATTTTGTCGAAACTGGAGATTCTGCAAAGCGCCAACGTGGTAATTGTAGTGGCCGGCATGGAGGGCGCGCTGCCGAGCGTGGTTGCGGGGTTGATTGACAAGCCTCTGATTGCTGTGCCGACCAGCGTGGGTTACGGCGCAAGCTTCGGCGGATTGGCCGCCCTTCTGGGCATGTTGAACAGTTGCGGCAGCGGGGTGACTGTGGTGAACATTGACAACGGCTTTGGTGCGGGCTACGCCGCCAGCCAAATCAACAGCCTTTGCGAGCAGGTTTGCAGGGATGCTGGCGCGATCGCTCCTGCCACACCCGCTCGCCTTATAGAAAAATGAAAACGCTTTATCTGGACATCTTCAGCGGCATCAGCGGCGACATGTTCATTGGTGCCATGCTGGATCTGGGCGTGGACTTTCGCCGCCTGGAAAATGAACTGCAAAAGCTCGGTTTGGGCGGGTATCACCTCCATAGCGCGCGCAAGCTCAAATCAGGAATCGAAGGGGTGAAATTCGATGTGCATTTGGAGCATGATCATTCCCACACTCACGAGCACACCCACGCCGATGGAACGAAGCATTCGCACGAACATTCCCATCATCATGAGCACGGCCATGGCCACCACCATCATGATCATGGACACGCGGAGCATCATCACGACCATGGCCACGATCATCACGACCATCATGAACATGATCACGACCACGGGCGCAACTTTTCCGACATCCGGATAATGATTCAGGACAGCGCGCTTTCGGATTGGGTGAAGGGAAAGGCGATCGCCGTATTTCAGCGGGTCGCTGTCGCGGAGGGCAAAATTCACGGACACCCTCCCGATGAAGTGCATTTTCACGAAGTGGGCGCGGTGGATTCGATTATAGACATCGTGGGCGCTTGCGTTTGCCTGGAACTGCTTGGCAAGCCACGAGTCTGGGCCGCGCCGGTCGTGGAGGGGACCGGTTGGGTGATGTGTGCCCACGGGCGTTTCCCCGTGCCAACAACCGCGACGCTCGAAATTCTGGGCGCGCGAGGCATCGCGCTGACCCAGTGCGAGGAGCCGCATGAACTGGTCACCCCGACCGGCGCGGCGTTGCTGGCGGAATTTGCCGAAAACTTTGTCCCGATGCGTGGCCTGATTGCCTCAAAGATTGGTTATGGGCTGGGTACGCGCGACAACAAGACACGCCCTAACGTGCTGCGCGCCATTCTGGGAGAAGCGGCTGAAGGCTCGGCGCAGCACGACTGGGAGACGGACACAGTCGCCATCCTGGAGACAAACCTGGACGACATCAGCGGCGAATTGTTGGGCAGTTTTGTTGAGAAGGCCCTACAGGCCGGCGCGCTGGATGTGTTTCACACGCCGGTTCAGATGAAAAAAAATCGCCCCGCCGTCTTGCTGACGGTGATGTGCGCCACGGAAAAGGCGGATCAGTTTGCGGAAATGATTTTGCGCGAAACGACGGCTTTTGGCGTGCGTTGCACCACGGCAGACCGGCGCAAGTTGCGACGGGAATTCATCACGGTTCAAACTTCCTTTGGAACAGTCTCCGTCAAAGTAGGAAAACTCAACGGCGTTGTTGCGCAAATCTCGCCCGAGTTTGAATCCTGCCGTAAACTGGCCTTTGAGAAAAATATACCGCTCAAGTCGGTGTATGATGCCGCGCTGAAGTCAGTCGAAAATAGCAAGCCATGACGATTCGGCCTGAAGTTCTTAATATTTTGTGCTGTCCTCAAACGCATCAAAAAATGCGCCTGGCCGAGCCGGAGACGCTCAAGGCTCTCAATGACCGCATTTCCGCCGGCTCAGTGAAAACCGTGGACGGCCGCGCGGTGGCTTCGATCCTTGATTCAGGTTTGATTCGCGAAGATGGAGGGGTGCTTTATCCCGTTCGTGAAGGCGTGCCAGTGTTGTTGATAACAGAAGGGATTGTTCTGGAGCGGTAAAATTACCCTGCAACGGGATCCTCGGAGAACAGGTAATCCAGGTCCATGGCCGACAAGTTCCGCGCAAATCCTTCCTCGCCGAGCACATCGCTGATGGTTTGCGCCTTGCGTTGTTGCAGGTCCCAGATTTTTTCCTCCACCGTGCCGGGCGCAATGAGGCGGTAGGCGTTGACGGTGCGGGTCTGGCCGATGCGATGGGAGCGGTCAATGGCCTGGGCTTCCACAGCGGGATTCCACCACGGATCATAAAGAACCACGTAGCTGGCTGTTGTGAGATTCAGCCCGGTCCCAGCGGCACGCAGACTCAAAAGAAATACCGCGCCTCTGGGGTCGTCCTGAAAGGCGTTGACGACCTGCTGGCGGTCTTTGGTTTCTCCGGTGAGAATGTGCGTGGGTATTTGCCGCTCCTGGCATTCTTTTTCCAAGAGGCGCAGCATCTGCACAAATTGGCTGAAGACCAAAACTTTCTGGTTGTCGGCAAGCAACGGCTCCAGGATTTCGAACAATGTTTCGGTTTTCCCGGATTGCGCATCGCTGCCGACCAAATGCGGATGGCAGCAGATTTGCCTCAACCGGGTCAGCGCGGCCAGCACTTGGAGTTTGCTCTTGTTGAGGCCCTTTTCGGCCACCGTTTGCGCCACTTGCTCGCGGCTGCGACGAAGCTCAGCTAAATAAAGTTTGCGTTGAGCCTCGCCCAGGTCGCAGTCCCGGCGTTGTTCAATGCGGTCGGGCAGGTCATGGGCCACCTGGCGCTTGAGTCGCCGCAGCATCAAGGGTCGCAGGCGCGCCGAAAGCCGACGCCGGGCGATGCGTTGCTGGTCTTCAATGCCCTCGCCTCTCGGTTCGTAATTCTCAGTGAATTTTTCCTGGGTTCCCAAATACCCGGGCTGGATGAAATCGGTAATGCTCCAGAGGTCCAGCAGCCGGTTTTCGAGGGGGGTGCCGGTGAGCGCCAGGCGCTGCTCTGCCTTGAGTTGTTTGACTGATTGAGTAACTTGCGCCCCGGGATTCTTGATGAACTGCGCCTCGTCGAGGACGACGGCGCGGAATGAAAATTTCTGGAGGGCTTCCAGGTCGCGGCGGAGCAAGGCGTAATTGGTGACAATGATGTGATGCTCGGGAATCTGCCGGCGCAGGTTGTGACGAGCCGAGCCGCTTTCCAGGACCAGCACTTTCAAGTGGGGCGTGAACCGCTCCGCCTCCCGCCGCCAGTTGTGCAGCACCGATGCCGGGCAAATGACAAGGGCGGGCTTTGGATTGTGGGCGTGTTGTTCATGCAGCCATGCCAGCCAAGTCAAGGTTTGAAGCGTTTTGCCCAAGCCCATGTCATCTGCCAGAATGCCGCCGAGCTTGTGGCGGGACAAATGGCAAAGAAAGTCGAAGCCCTCCTTCTGATAGGGACGCAGCTCCGCCTGGACTGATGGGGGAATGGGGGTCGCCTCAATGCCGGTGAACTCAGTGGCTGCCTTGCGAATCTGTTGAGCCTGGGGTGAATCCACGAAACGCTGCCAAGCGGAATCTTCAAGATGCACGGCGTGCTCAATGCCTACCTTTTGAGGCACCGCGTGCAAGCCGTCGAGGCCCAGGTCGGCGAAGGTCTCGTGCGCGGCCTGGACTGCTTCCGTATCCAATTCCATCCATCCGGCGTCTGGCAGCTTCACGAAGCGACCGGTGGCCGTTTGCAGGCGTTGCAAATCCGCGGGGGTAAGCTTGAGTCCTTCAATTTCCCATTCAGTGGAGACGGAAAACCAGTCGATGCCGCTGCCCTTGACCATCAGGCTCGGTTTCAATTGACGGGGAGAGAGGAACAGCCGGTGAAACGCGGTGTTTCCAAGGTATTCGGCGTCGGCAGGACGTTCAGGCCAGGCGGCGGCCAGCAGGTTGAGGAAGTTTTCATTGGCGTCACCGACCCACAGGCCCGGCTCGGGAGTGAACCAGTCCAGCAGCCGCAACCAACGGGTGGCATGCTCCAGTCGCGGGTCATCCAGTACTTCGGGCTTGAGGGTGGGGCGCGGAAGGGGTTCCTCCACATGCCATTCGTGTCCTAGCCAGCGCCAGAGGCTGCCATCGCGATCACTCTGAGCCAGCAGCCTCAGCCGCACGACGTCGTCCTCCAGTTCAAATACAAAACGAGGCACGGCAGCATGAACATGGCAAAGTTCCTCCCACCCGGCTCCGGTTTCAGGATGATGCTTGCGCAACTGGGTCAGCAGTCGGTGGCTTAGCTTGCCGACGGGCAAACTGCCGGTCGCGGCCCACGTGCCCAGCAAGTCGGTCGAAGGAGCGTTGCGCAGCAGGAAAAAGGTGTTTTCGACCAGCGCCAGCGCGGGCCTTCCTGAAAAAAAACGGGCAGCGCTCATGGGCCGGGTTTCATTTCCAGGCAGGGCCAGATGATGGGTGAATGCCAAGTCATTTCCCTTGCGGTCAAGGTGGGGGCGCAGTTCGGCCATGTGGCCGTGAAATAGAATGGGACATTGGTTTCCGAAGAGCTCCAAGCGGCCGTTGTCACCCCATCGCACCAGCCATTGAAGGAGTTCCAGACCGTTCAGGGTCAAAGAATCCCACAGGCCTTCCGGGTCAGGATGGGTCTCGGAAAGCCACTGGATAAATTCCCAGTCCTTCGGCGGAAACAGCTCTTGCTCGTGCGCGGCCCGTGTGGTCAGTTCGACAATTTCGCCCAGGGTTTTGGCCTTTTCGCCGGTTCGGGGCCGGAACAGGAAAAAGTTCACTGATAGACTGTGAAGTCCCGGAGCGTCCTCGGTGGAGACAGGTTCACAGACCACTCGCAAGGTGGCGCGAGGCGAGTCCAAATGAAGGGGAGAGGGAGGAAAGAGCCAGTGTTCCAGCCCTTGAATCAGCTTTTGCTCGTGCTCGGCCTGCTGCAACTCGGCAAAGCGCTCCAAGTTGGCGTGGGGCAACAGTTCGGTGGGAAGCGGCCGGTTGGCGCGCAAAAAAAGAATCGCGGTCTCCTCCAGGCGCTTTTTGCCTTTGGCTGAAAGCAGTCTGGGCCACCATTCCTGGCTGTTGAAATCCTTCCGGGAAAGCGAAAGTTTTTCAAAGTAGTCTTCCAGCAACAGCCAGGCACGCTGCGAGTCGCCGCAATCGGCGAAGATACGAAGAATCTCCGTCCGCTCGGCAATGGCGGCCTTCGAGTCGGACAACTCCCGGCGCAAGTCCGCCAGCGCCCCGTACGTTTTGCTCAACACGCTGTGGTGAGCATCATACTTGGTGGTGCTGCCGGACCGGGTTGTATGCCCGCTTTTTCTGGAATGACTCGGCATTGATTTCCCCAGTAATCGACATTCTATCTCCTCAGAGTGAGCGCCATGAGTCAATGACAATCGGCAGATTTTCGTAACAATAAAGCCACATTTTCAGCCACAAATTAATAAAAAAACCCGGCACAAGGCCGGGTTTCGACAAAATGAAAATGTATTTTACCGCCGATTGAGAATTCGCAGGAGATACCAGAACATGAGCGCAATGGAGGCGAACAGGGACAATGCCGCAGCCACGTGCTGGTTGGGGTTGTATTTGTGAATGATGTTCGAGGTCGTGTATAGAATGCATCCGCCGGCGAACAGCACCATGATCGAGGAGAACAGAAGCCCCAGATTGAAGCCGAAAAGGATGCTGGCAACGATGACACCCAAGGCCACAAAGCCGCCGATTTTCAGAATGCCGCCCATGAAGGAAAAATCCTGCCGTGTGGTGAATGCCGTGAACGTGATACCCGCGAACAATAACAGCGTGATCAACGCGGCCATTGGGATCACATCGGGCGAGGAATAAACTGCCGTGATAAACAGGAGGGGGACAAAAATGATGGCCTGCGCCACCACATACAAGGCCAGGCCCACATACTGGACGCCTGTCGAAGTGTTTGAGTTGGCCCAGGTTTCCGCCAGCCAGGACACCGCCATGAAGGAGCCCAGCACTATGAGCCAGGAATACCGGCTTTTGGCCAGCAGTTGAATCATGATTTCCGGAACGCCAACGCGGAAAAGGACAAATTCAAGGGCCACAAAGGCCAGTATGGCCCCGGCGAGATGCCCGTAGGTTCTCCGGATGAACGCCGCGCGCTCCAGGGTGGTGGCTTCGGCCACACAGTAAGTCTGTTGATACATTTCAGAGTTCATGTTGTTTATTTTAGAATGATTTCTGCCGGTGCACGCAGGACCCACGTGGGCAACTGGCGGGCGATTCAACTCGGCTTCCCGAATTATGTAAATAAAAAACTAACACCTAACGAAGTCTTGGCGGTTAAACCTTTTGAATCCACTTCCGGTCCTCCCAGACCGCCTTGAGGGAGGTTACATTCCGGGGATCCAGGATGTTTTTGGCCGCAGCCATCAGCCGGCCTTTTTTTAAATTGTTGTAGGCGTCGCTCGCATTGATGGCCACAAACTGCAACACGCTGGGGTCTCGATAACAATCAATCATGCACCGGGTGCAACCATCCCGTATGATCTTCGACTGGTCGAAATCGTAAATGCTGCACATGGGCGTTTCCCAGAAGTGGCAGCGGTACAGATTCAAATTCCAGTCCAGGTAAAAGTATTTGTGCCCACCCAGACAGCCAAAGTGCTCCTTTTCCTTGCGCAAGTGGCGCTGCATTTCCGACAACGACTCGGTCGGGTTGACGACCGGATAGCCGCTGCGGTGCTTCATCTGCTTTATTTTCTCAAAAACCTGAATCAGCTCCTCGGTCTTGTAATTGACCAGGCTTGAATCGCTGAAGCTCAAATAACTCGACGCCAGGCTGGTCAGCGGGTAGCTGAACGTGCAGCTCTGGAAGCCCAGTTCGCGCAGGAAATCGGGCAGCTTGTCGTAGTCGTCAATCAGCTTGCTGGCGGTGACGCTGGCCGTGGTCTGGATGCCCAGTTCGGCAAACACTTCGTTGGCCCGTTTAATTTTCCGGCAAACATCCGGCAACCCGCGGTTTTTCTCGTGGCGGGCGACATCATGCGCGTCAATGGACATGATGACGCTGCTCAGGCCGTCCGAGGCCAGTTCGCGCATGTTCTTTTCCGTCCAGAGCGACCCATTGGTGCAGATCATCGGGTGAATGCCCGATTCGGCGGCGTAACGGACCATGGCACGCAGATCGCGATGCACCAGGGGTTCGCCCCCGACAAACAACAGGTAACCGATGTGGTTCTTGACGCAGATATCAATGACATCCTTTGCCTCCTTGAGTGTCACGCTACGGCGCTGCTTGGGATCAAACCGGTCCACCGCGAAGCCGCAGAAATCGCATTTGGCATTGCAGACGTTGGTGATGGCGAACTGCAAATAACCCGGTCCGCCATGGTCCAGCACCTCGCCCACCAGCTTGAGGAAATTTTTGCGCGGTTTGACGACCGGCTTCAGGTCGGTTGCGGCAGATGGTCCTCCTGTTGCAGCCCCGGAATTGGCTTCTTTGTCTAAGGTCGGTGTGTTCATCCAATAAACAGCGCGCATTGTTCGATTAAAACGGGACTTCAAGCAATCTTTCTTTGCCCGAAATTTTCCCCCCGCTTGACCCCGTCCCGCTAATCATTGATATTCAAGTGTCGCTTGTTGGGGGCGTACTGGTTTCGACCTGAGAGATGCGCCAGAGGCGGCATGCCGAGGACGGTTCGTTGGCCTCGTTAATCATCGAACCAAAACATAACTGCTAACGAAGAATTAGCTCTCGCGGCCTAAAGTTGCCGCGACGTTCGCCCTTGGACACCTGCTACGAGGGACGAACGCCATAGCAGGTTAGGCAAGCAGTGGGGACCGCGCGCGACTTGCCGAAACTATTTCATGCGGACTAAGCAGCCGGAATCGTGTCTGGGCGTTATCCGGCAGCCGACAACATCTCCTGGACTAAGCATGTAGTTGCGGCTGGTTTGTTTGTCAGGGACGCGGGTTCAATTCCCGCCGCCTCCACCATTTTAGATTTCTCTCGGAAACATCGTTCGTGCTGCGCACGGCGACAGTG
>CALJZV010000225.1 GCA_937983475.1 uncultured Verrucomicrobiales bacterium | reverse complement strand
CCGGATTGGTTGTGAGACAGGAAAACCGGGAAGACGGTCGCAAACAACTTTACGCTTTGTCTCCTGCCGTGCCGCTGACCCAGACTGAAACGGGCGTTTTTATGGATTTCGGGTTTTTCACGCTTCGGATTTGAATTGGATGCGCCAGTACCGATTCGTTAAAAGGCCAGCTTCCGCCTGATCAGTTTGACTCGACGCAGGGAATCACAAAATCCGAGAACAGCGGCATGATGCGCATCTTGCCGTTGCTGCCGCAGAAGTGGGGACGGCTCGTCCCCATGCAATGTCACACAGCGACAAGCGAAATGGGGACAGGCTGTCCCCGCCCCTTGGAGGCAACGTCATGATGCGTTCTCCCGTGGATGCGGCTGCCATGCTTTTCCCGCCAAATGTCAGAATCATAAATCAAGAACAGTGCGTGAATGCGCCGATGGGAAAGGCATTCCATGTTTCTTCTCGACTTTCGATGCACTGGCGGGAAAAAGTGAGCCGGTTGCCAGCGAATTGAAAAGGGCAATATTTTGATGTCTGAAGATACGATTTGCGGAAAATGCGGTACGATCATTCCTGCCGGGGCGGAAGCCTGTTCCCGTTGTCATCCGGTCCGGGAAACGGGCGGTCCGTTGCCGGTTTTTTTGCTCGTGGGCGTGGTGTGCGCGTCGCTTTTTCTCCTGAGCAGCTCGGTGGTCAACGTCGCGACGGCCCCCTCGGTTGTCGCAAAGCCCTCCGTGGACCTTCGCCCGTCAGCCTACAGCGCGGCGCTTAATTTCCTGTCGCAACGCCACCCGAACATGAAGCAGTTCTCCACGTTTGATCAGTCCTCGGTTGCGCAGCAGGGCTCCACCTATGTCGTGCATATTCTCGCCGACGAGGTGGACTCGCAAGGCGGGGTGTCGCGCCACTTTTTGAATGTGGAGTTGGAGCGCAGCGGTGAAGCTTGGCAGTTGAAGGCCATCCGGCAATAAATCGCTGCGAAATTCCCGGAGCGGTCTTTCAGGACAGTCCCCCGCTTTCAAGAGCGCTTGCCGGAGATAAATTGTTTGGTCTCCAAAACAGAGACGGCACGGCTCACAGGGTTGAGCGTGGTCAAGGCGGTCCCTCGGTCTGAGGCTCCGCCTTCTTTTTTAGAGCCTGTCTGAAAATTCCGGGGGCGTCCTGTTTTCGAGAAAAGGCAGGCTCTTACAGCTCGGTAAGCCAATAAAGCCCCGCCGCAAGCAGGACCAGCGCTCCAATGGCCAGGGGCACCACAAATATTTGCAGCAGTACACTCAGGTTCAACCACCATGGCGGTGAAAACCGCGATGTTTCGCCCTCGGCCGGTTCTGGATATTTTTTCATAACCGTTCCTGAATTTGACTAAAGCATCTTCCCCGCCATTTGGGCTGGTGTGAATCAGGCTACTTCTATCGCGCATGCCGGGTTTTAACTTATGAAAGGCTCGGGAATTTCAAGGCGGGCTCCGGGCAGAATTCAGCGTTGCGTCTTCTTGGAAATTGGCGCAAAACTTCGCCGTCATTCCTGAAAAATTATGGCGCGCAAACTCAGTTCCATTGCTCCTGACTGGTGGGATTACACCACCCTTGATGAGGAAATCATTCGTGAGGTCGTCAAGCTGACCCCGGAAAAAATGCTCAAGCTGTCGCGGCCTGGGTTCAAAGTCGCCTTCTACGACACCCTCGAGGATTTTTATTTGGCTGAGGCATTGGAATACGTTTCCGCCTGGCAGCAATCCACGCCGGATAATCCGGTTGGCATCTGTGGCCCGATTGGGCCAACGGAGCAGTTGCCCCTGGTGGCGCGCATCGTCAACGCCCTGGGTCTCAAGCTGCATTCCGCGCATTTCTGGGGCATGGACGAATGGGCTGTGGACGGCAAGGAAGTGCCTCCGACGCACCCGCTTTCCTTCGAGAAGGCCGATCGTGATCTTTGCTTCAACCGCATTGACAGGAAGTTGGTCATGCCGGACGCGAATTTGCATTTCCCCAAGGCCGACACGTCTGCCTATCGGAAAAGCTGGGACTCCGGCGTTCGTTGCGCGGTGATGCAAGGAGGGCAGGGCGATGTGAAGCATTGGGCGTTCAATGACCCGGTGAAACGGAAAGGAAATTATAAGGACAACCCGCCGCCGCCAGCGGAATACCGGAAGCTTGCGACCCGTTTGGTGGACTTGCATCCGTTGACCATCGCACAGAATGCGCGAACCTCCGGCGGTGGAAATATTTCGATGGTGCCGACCCAGGCCATTTCCGTCGGGCCACTGGAAACCTGGAAAGCGGAGAAAGTTTCCATTTGGCACGCCGGCAATCACGACAATCCTTTTGGACAGCGCCTCACGGCATTCATGATTTCCAAAAAACTGGCCGATGCCTCCGTGCCGATGTCCCTGCTGGCTGATCACCCGAATGTTCAGTTCAATTATTACCGGGGCGGCATCGGTACCTGCGACGTGGAGATGCACTGACCCGGAAGGCGGCAGCGGCCATTGCGAACAGGCGAATAGGGCCTCGCAAATTTTGGTTTTGATTCCAATCGGGTTTCCCGCCAACATCCGCGCTCAATTTGCCGCCGTAGCCATGGGGTCGCGGGCAAATTTTCAAGAAGCAGAATTACGAGCGGCGTTCACAACGCGGCTTTTAAGCAAATGAAACGCACACATCATTGCAACGAACTGCGCCCGGCGCATGTTGGCCAGGCCGTTACCTTAAGCGGATGGGTTCATTCCCGGCGCGACCTTGGCGGAGTCATTTTCATTGATATCCGCGACCGTGAGGGACGCACGCAGACTGTGTTCGATCCCTCGGACCTTTCCAAGGAGCTGTTTGACCGCGCGGCAGCGCTGCGAAGCGAGTGCGTCATCCGGGTGACCGGCAAGGTGCGGCAGCGCCCGGCGGGCACGAACAATTCGAAGATTCCCACCGGCGAAGTAGAGGTCGCCGTTGCCGAACTCGAAGTGCTGAACATGGCCGAAGTGCTGCCCTTTCCGGTGGACGATCCCGAAGTGGCAGCCAAGGTGAATGAGGAGCTACGCCTTAAATATCGCTACTTGGATTTGCGCCGTCCGGACATGACCCGCAACCTCCGGTTGCGCAGCAAAGTGGCCACCGCCACGCGGGTGTTCATGGATGAGCAAGGGTTCCTTGAAGTGGAAACGCCGACGCTCTTCAAGTCCACGCCCGAAGGGGCTCGCGAATTTCTGGTTCCCTGCCGGATGAGCCCCGGGCAGTTCTACGCCCTGCCGCAGTCGCCCCAGCAGTTCAAGCAGATCCTGATGGTGGCCGGCGTGGAGAAGTATTTCCAACTGGCCCGCTGCTATCGCGACGAGGATTTGCGTGCTGACCGCCAGCCTGAGTTCACGCAGGTGGACATCGAGATGTCGTTCATCGAGCGCGAGGACATTTACAATTTGATCGAGGGCCTGTTGAAGCGTGTTTGGAAGACGGCGCTTAACGTGGACATTCCGACGCCGTTCAAGCGTATTTCCTTTGAAGAGGCGCTGAACCACTACGGCATTGACAAGCCCGACACGCGGTTTGGCATGGAACTGGTGGATTTCACCGAGGATTTCCGCAGCAGCGCCTTCAAGGTGTTTGCGGGCGCCATCGCCAGCGGCGGCGTGGTCAAGGCCATGAACGCCAAGGGGCTGGCGGACGCCACGCAAGGCCAGATCGAAACCATGACCGAGTACGCCAAGAGTTTCGGCGCAAAAGGACTGGCCTACATCAAGGTGGAGAAGGGCGAATGGAAGTCGCCGATCGTCAAGTTTTTCAGTGAGGCGGAAAAAGCCGCCCTTGTGGAAAAATTAAAGATCGAGGAAGGCGACCTGATTCTGTTCGCGGCGGACCAATGGCTCAACGCCTGCGAGATTCTTGGAAAAATCCGACTTTACTGCGCGGATGTGCTCAAGGCCACCGGCAGGCTCCAGATTCCGGCGGATCGGTTTGATTTCCTCTGGGTTGTGGATTTTCCGCTGCTGAGTTTCGACAAGGAGCAGAACCGCTGGTATTCAAGCCATCATCCGTTTACCGCGCCGGTCGCCGAGGATATTCCATTTTTGAAAACCGACCCGAAGAAGGTCCGTGGACAGCACTACGACATCGTGGTCAACGGGGTGGAATTGGGCGGCGGCTCCATCCGCATTCACCAACCGGATGTCCAAAAAACGGTGTTTGAGGAGATTCTCCAACTGCCGCCCGAGGTGGTGAAAACGCGGTTCGGCTACATGCTGGAGGCGTTTCGCTATGGCGCGCCCCCGCACGGCGGCATTGCTCTGGGTTTTGACCGGTTGGTGGCCATTCTGTGCGGCACGAGCAGCATTCGCGATGTCATTGCCTTTCCGAAGACCGCCAAGGGGACCGATCTCATGACCGATTCGCCCGGCGCGGTGGAGCCAAAGCAATTAAGGGATCTGCACCTGGAACTGAAAGTGGCCAAAAAGGATTGAAGTCCTTTCAGGCCACTGCAATTTCAACTGGTTATATTTTCCTGAGAGCAGGGAAGGGTTCTTGTTCAGGCTGTGGCTCTTAGCTGTCGGGTTGCCGCAGGCGAGGCCGCCAAGGCTTTAACCTGTTCCACAACTGCCGGGACGGTCAGGCCATATTTTTCTCGCAGGTAATCCACTGTGGAGGCGTGCTCGATGAACTGGTCGGGCCAGCCGATGCGAATCACCGGCGTGGTGATTCGCTTTTCCGCGAGCAATTCCAGCACCGCGCTGCCGTAGCCGCCCATCAACGCATGGTCTTCCAGGGTGACCAGGATGTCGGCGGTTCTGGCGAAAAATTCCGTCGTCGCGGCGTCAATCGGTTTTGTAAAGCGAGGGTTGACGACCGCGCAGTCGAAGCCTTCCTCAATCAGTTGCTGGGCGGCCTTCCGCGCCATGCTGTGCAGGTTTCCAAGGCCGAACAGAGCCACCTTGGGTTTGCCGTTGTTCGCGAAGTTTTGGGTGATTTCAGCCTTGCCGATTTCCAGCAATTTCGGCTGTTCCTTGATGCTCACGCCTTCGCCCGCGCCGCGCGGATAGCGGATAAAGGTCGGATGATTCACGTGCGTGGCGGTAAACATCATGTCCACCAGTTCATCCTCGTCCTTGGGAGCCATCGCAATGACATTGGGCAAGCAGCGCAGGTAAGAGATGTCAAAGAGTCCGTGATGGGTCGGGCCGTCGTTGGCGGAAAGGCCCGCGCGGTCCATGCAGAAAATCACCGGCAAATCCTGGAGGCAGACATCGTGATGAATGCAATCATAGGCGCGCTGCAAAAATGTGGAATAGATGGCGCACACGGGACGAAAACCCATTGTGGCCATGCCGGCGGCAAAAATGACCGCGTGTTCCTCGGCGATGCCTACATCATAGTAACGGCTGGGCATGGCCTTCTCGAGGGCCTTCAAGCCGGTTCCGCTGGGCATGGCGGCGGTGATGCCGACGATGGAGGTGTCCTTCTGGCAGAGTTTCACCATGGTTTGGCCAAACACATCCTGATAATTGGGAGGCGTGCCGGGCTTGGGTGGTTGTGTCGCGCCTGTTTTGGCGTCATAAGGCCCCAGGCCATGAAATTTTTCCGGTTGGTCCAGCGCGGCTTCAAACCCCTTGCCTTTTTTCGTCAAGACATGAATGACAATCGGCATATCGCACGTTTTGGCGAATTCAAGGACGTTGATCAGCAAGGGCAGGTCATGCCCGTCAATCGGCCCGAAGTAACGCAGGCCCATTTCCTCGAAAATCAAACTGCTGCCGTATCCGCCGCGCCCGTCGGATTCCATGCCGTCCTCGGAGGGGCGCAAGCCGACCTGCATGGCGCCCTTGATGGCTTCCTCGGCTTTTTGTCCAAGCTTGAGTGCGATTTCGCCCTTGGAGCCAAACTTCTTCATCCACCGTTCAAAGTCTTTTTGAAAGCGGTTGTATCGCGGATTG
Source organism: uncultured Verrucomicrobiales bacterium (assembly GCA_937983475.1). Taxonomy (GTDB): domain Bacteria; phylum Verrucomicrobiota; class Verrucomicrobiia; order Limisphaerales; family JACDHS01; genus CALJZV01. The sequence goes on along the minus strand of CALJZV010000225.1, from coordinate 2,332 downwards.
GTGATGAGTTTGTTGAGATAGGAGGCGATGGCACCCACATTTTTGGCAATGCTCCACTCGTTATCATTAAGAATGCCGATGAATCGCTTGGTGGTGTGGCCGATGTTGTTGAGTGCCTCAAATGAAATGCCGTTGGTGAGAGCGGCGTCCCCAAAGATGCAGACGACATTCTCGTCTGTGCCCTTCTGGTCCCGGGCCGCGCACATGCCCAGTGCCGCGGACAGGGCGGTTCCCGCGTGGCCGGCGCCAAAACAGTCGTGCTCGCTCTCGCTGCGAAGCGAAAACCCATTCAGGCCGTCTGTGGTGCGGATGGTGTGAAAGCGGTTTTTGCGTCCCGTCAGCAACTTGTGGACATAGGACTGGTGGCTCACATCCCAAACGAACTTGTCGTGTGGCGTCGAGAAGACCCGATGCAGGGCGACGGTCAGTTCGACAACGCCGAGATTGGGGCCAAGGTGACCGCCGTTGGGGGCCAGTTTTGTGATAAGTTCCTGGCGAATTTCTTCGGCCAGTTCCTGCAACTGTTCGTTTGTCAGGTTTTTGACGTGAGAGGGATGATCAACCATTTCAAGATAACAACTCATAGGACATTAAAGCGAATAGACGAAGCTGAAGGCGCAACCTAACGCTGCTAATCGGCGTTGGATTCATTGACTGCCATGGTTTTGAGAACCAACTCTCCTGCTTCACTTTTCTCCAATTTATGGATTTTTAATTCAGCCTCGGCCAGTTTGTACTGGCACAGTTTGGCCAGTCGGGTGCCTTCCTCGAACCTTGCCAGCAATTTTTCCAACGGCAAATCCTGCGACTCCATCGACTCGACGATGGACTCAAGCTGCTTTAACGCTTCCTCAAAAGGCAGGTCCGCACTGGTGGCGCTGTTCTTGGGCGCTTTCGACATGGCGGGAACTTAGTTGAATCAAGCCGGGGCGTCCAGTGTGGAATCCGGGCTCAATTAATCTCACTCACGCGGATGCAGGCTGCGGATTGAGCGGGATTATTAAGTGATTCAAAGGCCGGAACCACTTCTGCGCAACGAGGGATGGCATAAGGGCAGCGGGGATGAAAGGGGCAGCCGCAGGGTGGGTTGATGGGCGATGGTGGATCACCCTGGAGAATCATCCGTTCGCGCTTGGCTTCGCGTCGCGGGTCCGGAATCGGCACCGCGCTGACCAGTGCCTTGGTGTAGGGATGCAACGGCTTTTCAACGACGCCTGTGGCGGGACCGAGTTCCACGATGCGGCCCAAGTACATCACGGCAATCCTTTCGGCAATATGCTTCACCACCGAGAGATCATGAGAAATGAACACCAAGGTTAGATGCATCTCATGGGACAGTTTTGCCAACAGATTGATAATTTGCGCCTGGATGGAGACATCCAGCGCCGAAACCGGTTCATCAGCGATAATTAAATGTGGCTCCACGGCCAGCGCCCGCGCAATTGCGATACGCTGCCGCTGTCCGCCTGAAAATTCATGCGGATATTTTTTCATGAATCGGGGCGAAAGCCCGACTTTCTTCATCAGTTCCGCGACTCTGGCAGGCAATGCGTCAGAGGCCACTGAACGGTGGGCGCAAATGGCTTCAGCCAGCGTGTCGAAAACGGTCATTCGTGGATTCAGCGATGCGTATGGGTCCTGAAAAATCATTTGGAAACCCGCGCGCGCATGGCGCAGGGCATCGCCGGTCAGGTGGCTTAGATTGCGTCCCTCCAAAACCACCGTGCCCTCGGTTGGCGGAATCAGGTGAAGAATCGTTCTGCCGAGCGTGGATTTGCCGCAACCGGATTCACCGACCAGCCCGAGAATTTCGCCTTTCCGAAGCGACAGGCTGACGCCGTCTACGGCCTTCACGGTGCCCACGGTTTTCTTGAAAATAAACCCGCGCTCAATCGGGAAGTGTGTTTTCAGGTTTTGAATGTCGAGAAAGCTTTGGGCCATAGGCTTTATTTAACGCAATCTACCTCACAATTCTTCTGTCTTATGATTGGTTCAGGGAAATTTCACCCTGTTGCACGCGCACGCAAGCCGAGGTATGCCGCGGTCCTACCTCCAACAACTCGACCGGGTTGTTGCATTGCGGTTGGGCAAACTCGCAGCGCGGAGCAAACGGGCAGCCGGGAATTGGCTTGGACAAATCGGGCGGCATGCCGCGAATGGTGTACAGTTCCGCCCCCTTGGATTGCAGCGCGGGAATGGACTTTTGCAGGGCGCGGGTATAGGGATGCTTGGTATTGTAGAACAATTCCGCGATGGGCGCGCTTTCCACAATGCGTCCTGCATACATCACGTTGACGCGGTCGCAGAAGCCGGAAACCACCCCTAGATCATG
>CALJZV010000224.1 GCA_937983475.1 uncultured Verrucomicrobiales bacterium | reverse complement strand
ATGATTCATCCAACCGCTGTCATTCATCCCAAGGCGCAGGTGGACGCCACCGCGTCCGTGGGCCCGTTTGCCGTCATTGACGAGCACGTCGCGCTCGGCCCCGACTGTCGAGTCGGCCCGCATGTTTACCTCACGGGCAACACCGTCATCGGCGCGGGAAATGTGTTCCATGCCGGCGCGGTCATTGGCGATGCGCCGCAGGATTTCAAATACAACGGCGCGCCGACCGGCCTGCGGATCGGCGACGGCAACGTGTTCCGCGAACATGTGACCGTGCACCGGTCCAACAAGCCCGAGGAGGAGACGCTGATTGGCTCGCACAATTTCTTCATGGCCAACAGCCACGTCGGCCACAACTGCCGCATCGGCAACCACGTCATTCTCGCCAATGGCGCGCTGTTGGGCGGGCATGTCACGGTGGAAGACCGCGTGTTTGTTTCCGGCAATTGTTTGGCGCACCAGTTTGTTCGCATCGGCACGCTGGCCCTGATGCAGGGCGGCTCGGCCATCAGCAAGGATTTGCCGCCCTTCACCATCGCGCGCGGCGACAACGGCATCTGCGGGCTGAATGTCGTTGGGCTGAGGCGCGCCGGGTTCGGGGCCGAGCAGCGGCTGGAACTCAAGCAGCTTTACCGTGCCCTGTTCCGCAACGGGCGCACTCTCAAGGCGGCCCTGGAGGAGGCGCGCCTGCGGTTTTCCAGCGACGCCGCACGTATCCTGGTGGACTTCATCGCCGGCAGCAAACGCGGCATCTGCGCCGACACCGGCAAATCCGGCGGCGGGGACAATCAGGCCGAAGAATGACGATGGCGCGCGGGTTCGACAAATCCGGTGGGTCAATATAATTTTCCCGCCATGAACGAGGCGCCAAACCACCGAGTGCGTCGTGCCACCGAGGATGACCTGGAGCAATTGGACCGGTTGCTTCGCGCGTCGTGCCTGCCTGCCGCCGACCTCAAGAAGCGGTTCACTGAATTCCAGGTGATCGAGGATGCCGATGGCAAAATAAAAGGCGCGATGGGGATACAGATGATCGGCAAACAGGGCCGCCTTCACAGCGAGGCTTACTTTGATTTTGGCCTGGCCGACCGGCTGCGGCCCCTGCTGTGGGAGCGCATTCGCAACGTCTCCGGCAACTACGGCCTGGTGCGGCTGTGGACTCAGGAAACGTCGCCTTTCTGGAGGCAGCTTGATTTCGCCGCGCCCGATGACGCGACGATGAAGAAATTTCCCGCCGGTTTCGGCGAAAACACCGCCGGGTGGTTCACGCTCAAACTCAAGGAGGAAGTGGAAACCCTGCTGAACGCCGACCAGGAATTTGAGCGCTACATGCAGGAGGAAAAGGAGCGCACCGAAAAAATGTTCGAGCAGGCGCAGGTCTTCAAGTGGCTGGCCTACCTGATCGCCACCGCGTTGATCATCTTTGTCCTCATCGCGGCCTTCTACCTGTTCCGCCAGCAGAATCAGGCGCAGTTTTAAGCCCAGGCGTCCTATTGGTCTTGCCGTATCACGCGGCATTTGTTTTCGGCCGCGGGCCTGTGTATCGTTGCCGGATTGATGAGTGCAATCACCCTGACAACCGATTTTGGCTCCTCGGACTGGTTTGTAGGCGCCATGAAAGGTGTCATTCTCAGTGTCCATCCCCAGGCCGCCATCGTGGATGTGTGCCATGAAATCCCCCCCGGCGACATCCTCGCCGGAGCTTTTGCGCTGGCGGTTTCGTGCCGCTTTTTTCCGCGCAACACCGTGCATGTGGCCGTGGTGGATCCCGGCGTGGGCAGTTCGCGTCCGGCCATTGCGGTGCAGACGGCGGAGTATTTTTTTGTCGGCCCGGACAACGGCATTTTGTCGCTGGCGCTGGACCGCGAAAAGATCAAGGCCATTCACCGCCTGGAAAATGAAAACTTCTTCCTCAAGCCCGTCAGCCGCACGTTTCATGGGCGCGACGTCTTTGCGCCCGTCGCGGCCTGCCTGAGCAAAGGCGTCTCCATCCGCAAACTCGGCCCCGCGCAAACCACGCTCAACCGCGTGCAATGGCCCCCGGCGCGCGTTGAAAATGACGTTCTCTCCGGCGAGGTCGTGTATATCGATCGCTTCGGCAACGCGATCACAAACATCAGCAACGACCTGCTCAAGCTGGGCAGCACGTTGGCGGTTTTCCTGCGTGGAAAAATGCTCTGTCCGCTGCGCGACTTTTACCAGGCGGTCGCGCCCGGCAGGCCGGTGGCCGTCCCGGGCTCGTCCGGCTATCTGGAAATCGCCATCAACGGCGGCCATGCCGCCAGTGAATTTAAACTCGACCGCGCGACGGCCATTTCGGTCCGGCCCGCCAGCCGCAAGTGATCCACCGCTCGTGTCCATGAACAGGAACACCTCCTCTCCCGGCCTGCGGCCACCCTCTCCTCCATACAAAAATGGAGGAGAGGGCCGGGGAGAGGAGGCGCTCGTGGCTCAGGGGTTCAAAGCGCGATATTTCATTTTGGAAAAATACCTCCCATGACTTCCGCGCTGCCTTACGAACTGGTCCGTTTGCGCAATGGCGTTGCCAGCGTCCGGTCCCTCGCCCACAACGAAACCTTCCATCCGGTCATCGGGCCGGTGGCCGAGGCCGAGGCGCTCTACGTCAAGCAGCTCAGGCTGCGCGAGCGCGTGGCTGCGCATGACGGCGAGTTTGTCATCTGGGATGTCGGCCTGGGCGCCGCCGCCAACGTGCTCACCGTGCTCCAGGCCGTGCGCGGGATTCCGGGCCGCGTGCGCGTGCTGAGCTTTGACCACACGCTGGAGCCGTTGCGCTTTGCCCTCACGCATGCCGAGGCGTTGGGCTATGTGGTCGGCTGGGAACCGTTCATCGAGCCGTTGCTCCAGCAGGGACGGGTGGAACTGGCCTTTGGCGAACAGCGCATTCACTGGACGCTGCACACGGGCGATTTCCCGGCGTTTCTCGAACAGCTTCCCGCTCAATGCCGCGAGGCGTTCCCCGCGCCGCACGCGGTGCTGTACGACGCCTATTCGCCCGGGAAGAATCCGGCCATGTGGACCGCCCCGCAGTTTTATAATTTGTTCAGGGCGATGGATGCCGCGCGGCCTTGTTCGCTGGCGACCTTTTCGCGCAGCACCATGTTGCGGGTGAGCCTGCTGCTGGCGGGATTCTTTGTCGGCGTGGGCCACGCCACCGGCGAAAAAGAGGAAACCACCATCGCGGCGAACACCCCGGCGCTCATCGAGGAGCCGTTGGGCAAAGCGTGGCTGCAACGCGCCCGCCAGTCCACCAGCGCCGAGCCGCTGTGGGAACCGGTTTACCGCCAGGCGCGCCTCTCGGAGGCGTCATGGAACAAGCTTCAGGCCCACCCGCAATTCAGCGGGCCTATTTGACCAATGGATCATCACCGGCAGTTTCAACAGATGCTCGACAGCCCCGCGCCCCTGCTGGCGCTGGCGCCGATGCAGGATGTCACCGATCTGCCCTTCTGGCGGCTGATGGCCCGGTACGGCGGCGCGGATGTTTATTACACCGAATATTTCCGGGTGCATCCCACGTCGCGGCTGGAGACCTGGATTCTGGAATCGGTCACGAACAATCCCACGGGCCGGCCGGCCATCGCGCAGATGATCGGCAACGACATCCCCTCGCTCGTGCGCACGGCCAGGGAATTGCAGCAGCACCCGATTGTCGCCGTGGACCTCAACCTCGGCTGTCCCGCGCCGATTGTTTACCGCAAATGCGCCGGGGGCGGCCTGCTGCGCGAACCGCGCCGCGTGGACGCCATTCTCGGCGCGCTCCGGGACGCCATTGACATCAAATTCACCGTCAAGACCCGCATCGGCTTCGACACGCCGGAGGTCTTTGAGGAACTGCTGCCGATTTTCGCCCGGCACAATCTGGATTTGCTCACCGTGCATGGCCGCACTGTGAAGGAAATGTACTGGAGCGACGTGCATTACGACTTCATCGAGCGGGCCGCGCGCTCGCTGCCGTTTCCCGTGCTGGCCAACGGCAACATTGCCTCGGCGCCAAAGGCCGCCGACGTGCTGCGGGCCACCGCCGCGAAGGGATTGATGCTGGGCCGCGGCGTGATCCGCAACCCGTGGCTCTTCGACCAGATCCGGCAGCATCAGCGCGGCGAAGCGCCGTTTGTTCCAACCGGCCGCCACGTGCTGGCCTATGTGCGCGACCTCTACGAAGCGGTGAAGCCCGAGGGCATCGCGGAAACCACGCATGTGCAGAAAATGAAAAAGTACATGAACTTCCTGGGCGCGGGCGTGGACGCCGCCGGGCAGTTCCTGCATCAAATCCGGCGCGCGCAAACCGAGGCGGATTTCTTCCGCGTCTGCGAAGCGTTCCTGGACCACGACACCCCGATGCCGCTGGAGCCGTTCGCGCCGCAAACGCCCGCCGCGCTGGCGGTCTCTTAAAATCGCCAGGCCAAAATCTTTCCCGGCTTTGGCCCTCCGGTGGACGCCCCAAGGTAATTAAAAGTCTCCCGGAGCATCGACTTGGACGCTTTTGGGAGATTTTTTGTGATTTAGAGCTTCTACGAAGTCACTTCGAGCGACTTATTAGAGGCTCCGAGCGATCTTTTAGAAGCTTCGAACGACCTTTTAAGTGGCTCGGAACGTCCAAATCGGAGCCCGGAAGGACTTTTAAGTGCCTCGAAACGACCTTTAAGTGGTTCCGGGCGACTTTTAAATGTCTCTGAACGACTTTTTACGAAGCAAAAATCAAGGCAATGACGTATAGGAAGGCAAAGCGCGCGTAAATTTATACTGCCGTTTTGGATTTTTCAGCAGTTTGCCTCGGTCGAATCGAGGTAATCCAAGACCAGAACCTCAAAGCCCCAGTGTTAATGCATGCGAGTAGAAATGCATACAGAAAGCTCCATGCAAGACGGTCTAGAATGGTCGCTGTGTCTTTCAATCTCTTGCCCCACTTCTCGATAATATAGAGATTGTAATCTCCAGCGGCAAAGAACCACACCCATAGAACCAAGAATGTAGATACAAATACGGCTTGGTAGGTGATGCGCATAAGTTAAAGCTAGGCCTTATCCGAACCTCGTTTGGCAGAGACAAACTGGTTCTTCGGGTTCGCGCGCTTACTGTTATTCCACGGCGAAATGCCCGCAAGCCTTGTTTTGTTTGCGGAGCAACGCTCTGCGAGTCCGACTTCTTTTCCGGGCGACGA
>CALJZV010000223.1 GCA_937983475.1 uncultured Verrucomicrobiales bacterium | reverse complement strand
CGATGAACCCCCGCGCCGGTTCGACTGGATTTTCGAGCACACGCTGTTCTGCGCCATTCATCCCTCGCGCCGCGAGGACTACGTGCAAGCCGTGCTGCGCTGGCTGCAACCGGGCGGGCACTATCTGGCGGTCAACTACCTGATTCCCGACGAGGACGGCCCGCCGTTCGGGACCACGCGCGAGGAGCAGGTCGCGCGGTTCTCGCCGCACCTGGAACTTTTGGAAGACTGGGTGCCGCGTTCCTATCCCAACCGCACCGGCCTGGAACGCGTGTTCTGGTGGAGGTTGAGCAAGCGGTAATCTCGCCGTATTAACAATACATTTTCCCATTGTCATACAGTGGTTTTGCTTTGCATTTTCCGGAGCCGGGAATAGTTTCGGCCACATGAGTAGCGAGCGATCCAAGACAGCAAACTATCGCAGGTGTTTCATAACTGATGGGCATGGAAATGACGCAAGCAACAATCAAACGCTTCAAAGCCTGCTGAGTGTTGCGTCAACGACGGTAGCTAAACCTTGGTTGCGAGCGTTAGGGGTCAGCAATGCTTCTTATCAATTGCTGACATACTTGATGAATAAAAATTCCTGTATTTGTGGGGAAATCGCATATTACGAACCCGGCAAGAAAATTCCACTTGTGGACACTGAGACAGATGGGTCGACTTGGAAAGATACGATTCATCCGAAAGATTCGACAGGCAAACAACGTAAGTTTCAGGAGCAATCATTGTATTTTGCGGTTCGCGAAAACCACGTTGCGGTAATTCAATCTACTTCGTTGCAGACGGATGAGTTGCAGGATTTTTTGGCTTGGCTAATTCAATCACAGGCAGGAGTCGCAACGGGTGCGTTTATTGCATTGGAAAATCTCCCTGCGAAATCAGCCTTCGATAAACTAAAAGATCACAACATTAAGGGTATCAAGTTTGGCGAAAAACTTTTCACAGCAGTACGTGAGGAGCGTCCATTACAGGAGGGAGAAAAGCCTTCAAAAAGAAAACGGTATTTGCATCGAATCGAAACAAGTCCGCGACTGATTTCAATGTTACGAGATTTAGGTATCTCACAACCAATTATAGACAACATTTCCAAAAGTCCTGATCCAGGGTCGATTCAAGTTGATGTTGAGATAAGTTATAGAAGCAGAAGTGAGAAAGAAGGTGCTGCGGTATTGAAAGCTTTGGCATCAACTCTTGGAAAGCAAGATGGACTTGAGACTGAAATTCGATTGGATGGTAAAAGCTCAATTAAGGGAGATGAATTAAGCATTAGTGGTAATGTATCTGTGAAATGCCCTGATGGCTGCGTGGCAATGGACGACGCATTTTCAAAGTTGTCGCGCT